>DASSCG010000029.1:0-7536 GCA_035697925.1 Pyrinomonadaceae bacterium | reverse complement strand
GGATCCACTTCCGAAGATGTTGATGCAACGCTGGGCGAAGGTGCCTTTGGCGCTGCCGAGGAGACTGGGAAACTTCTCAACAACGCAGCGAAAGAGGGTGCGCGAGATGGAATCGGTCTGGGTGAAGCAATGGGGCGCGCTTTACTGGCACTCAATCCAATCCACCGTGACTATTCCCTACTTTGCGCCTCTTATAGCGCGCGTGTGCCCTTCACGGCGCACATCACTATTGGTGGCGACATTGCTCATTTTCATCCGAGTGCCGACGGAGCAGCTCTCGGTGCAACATCGCTTACGGATTTCCGTTTGCTCGCGGAACTTGTACGTCGAATGGATGGTGGCGGCGTCTATTTGAATGTGGGTTCAGCTGTAGTTCTGCCCGAGGTTTTCTTGAAGGCGGTCACGTTGGTCCGTAATCTGCGCCACGAACTGAACGACATCACGACCGCTAACTTCGATTTCATCCAATCTTATCGTCCCCTCACGAATGTGGTGCGCCGGCCGACTGCGGGTGGCGCGGGAAGAGGCTATTCGATTACAGGGCATCACGAACTAAGTATTCCATTGCTGGCCGCAGAACTGATCTGTGGCAGCGAGAGTGAATAGGCAGGCTCCGCCTCAGCCAGCCCAGCTCGCGTGGGCTCAGCCACGACAAATATGTGCCTCCGGTCGTCTCCGAAACTCACGTGCCATTTTGTTTCGACACTAGCGACTGCAAGTCCTGCTTGCTCAATCAAACCGCAAAGATCCTCCTGGTTGCTGATTGCGTGCATATGTGCGGGGGAATGACTCTCGGCAGGCACCGTCACTAATAACTTTCCTGCTGGTGCCAGAACTCTTGCTAATTCCTCGAAGACGCGTTTAGGACGAGGCAGATGTTCAATAACTTCGGAAGCAATAATCACGTCAAGAGACCGGCTGGCAAACGGAAGATTCATCAAGCAGCCAGTTTGGAACTGCGCACGTTCCGCAACTTCTTTATGAGTCGCCAATCGCCGCGCGTAATTAATGGCCGCTTCGCTTATATCGAGACCATAACCGGTCCAGTTCGATTTTAATTTCAAGACTTCACAAAGCATCGCGCCAGAGCCGCAACCCAGATCCGCGACAATCGCCGTCGATGCAGCGAACGACTCGACTACGTGTCTTACAAATCTCATTCGGGCAAAGGCGGATGGCTGAAACGCCAGCGTGAAATGTGTGACCAGAGGATAGAAGGGCTGATCGTAAATGGTTTCTCGCGCCTTCTCAAATGTGAGGTGGTTCTTCTCTAGTTGTTTCAGTCGGACGTACTGACGGAGAGAGTCGGCAACCTTTTTCGGCGACAATTCGGAAGTCGCCAGCAGATCTCCGACAATTGTCTCAGCGTGTTGCCATAGATCCCTGGTGTTGCCACCTAGGCAGCGAGCTAGAGGTGGTCCAATTCCGGCGTAAAGAGTGAGCAGAATTCGTTCCCACCAGGGAGCAAACTCTGCATAGGCATCAATGAGATCAAGGCAGTTTTTATAAGAAGTGTGTCGAGTTCTTTTAAGTAAAGCGGTTTCCCAAGCCAAGCTTTTGTCCTCCGAGCTTGTGCTTGGCAAGGGATGTTCCCGACCAGCGATCCAAAAATGCGCGGGCTCTTCAAAACGTATTTACAAGGAATTATGGACGTATAAATGCTGGCCCATCTTTCTGAGGACTCTACAGACGGTTCAAGCGCTTATAAAGAATTATTTCTGCTGGAGCGGAATTCGGTATTGCGGTTGGAGTGCAAGCCAATTCCTGCGTTCTCGCAAGATTATCCAGGTGCTTTCGCGAGCTGAGTTTCAGGTTCTCCTAATTTACTGATAGCAACACGCTCCGCCTTCTTGACTCAAACCTATCTGCCGGAGTATTGTGTCCATCTTGAAAACGGATTTCAATTTCAATCAACAAAAAACCAAAGGAAATTCTGATGTCTCGATCGACAGGCCGGCTTTTTCCATCTATTTTGCTCTTATACTCACTAGCCGTTCTGGGTCACGCACAGACTCCTAGTGTCCAGCTCTTCACTGGAAAAGTCTTGGATCCAAATGGTGCTGCCGTACCTGGCGCGGTGATTACTGCGCAAAGACAAGGTCGGCCACAATCGTCAACCACAAGTGATGGAACCGGGCAGTTCTCAATTCCGCTTGAACCAGGTAATTACACTTTAAAGATAACTAAAGAAGGGTTCGCCGACGCCGAAAAGTACCTCGATGCCAGATCTCCCGATCGCGAATTGGATAAGATCGTTTTGCAGGTTGAGGCATCAAGCGCGACCGTAACAATTACCGATGGGGCAGGCTATCTGACGGAGGCTATTGGCAGCGCCACCAAAACCCTGATGCCACTCCGCGACATACCTCAGTCGATCAGCATAGTTTCCAAGGATCAGATTAGGGAGCAAGCGATGACGAGTATAGGGGACGTAGTCCATTACATCCCCGGAATCACTTCTCATCAGGGCGAAAATAACCGAGACCAAGTCGTAATCCGCGGCAATAGCACCAGCGCAGATTTCTTTCTCAATGGTGTGCGTGACGACGTTCAATACTACCGTGATCTATACACTGTAGATCGGATAGAGGCGCTGAAGGGCCCGAATGCCCTGGTCTTCGGGCGCGGCGGCGGTGGCGGCGTAATTAACCGCGTAAGCAAGGAAGCCGGGTTTGCGCGGGCTCGCGAAGTTGCGGTGCAGGGCGGGTCCTTCGGAAACAAACGTGTGACGGTAGATCTCGACGAGCCCCTTAATAGTCAGGTGGCTGTTCGGCTTAACGGCTTATACGAGAACTCTGAAAGCTTTCGAAACTTTGTAAACCTAGAGCGCTACGGCATCAATCCAACTCTTACCTTCGCACCGAGTTCCGAAACCAGAATTACCTTGGGTTACGAACACTTTTACGACCGGCGCATAGCCGATCGGGGAATTCCCTCGTTTCAAGGACGACCTGCAGATACAGATATTTCTACTTACTTTGGAAACCCGGAGGACAGTCCCGTCCGAGTAGGAGTAAATCTTCTTTCTGGTTCTATCGACCATCAGTGGGGTGAGGTTAATATTCGGAACCGGACGCTTTTTGGTGACTACGACCGTTATTATCAAAATTACGTTCCGGGAGCCGTTAATCGTGAGAAGACGCAGGTGTCTATCTCGGCCTACAACAATTCTACCAAGCGCCGAAATCTATTCAATCAAACAGATCTTACATTCGATTTTTCGACTGCAAGTTGGCGACACCATTTTCTGGCGGGCGCCGAAGTGGGTCGGCAGTTAACCGACAATCTGCGAAACACAGGGTTCTTCAATAATTCGGTCACCTCGATCCTGGTTCCTTATGAAGATCCCAGGACGAATAGCCCAATAACGTTTCGCCCAAGCGCCACCGATGCAAACAACCATCTTCAAACCAATCTGGCCGCTACTTACGTCCAGGATCAGATCGAATTCTCGCGCTACGTCCAATTAATAGCTGGTGTTCGATTCGATTACTTTGATCTCCAATTCCACAACAACCGGACGAATGAGGACCTGCGGCGCATTGACCGCATGGTGTCGCCGCGTTTGGGACTCGTGGTAAAACCTATTGATGTGCTTTCGATCTATGGGAGCTACAGTGTTTCCTATTTGCCTAGTTCGGGTGATCAGTTCTCTTCACTGACCTCTATCACGCAACAAGTCAAACCGGAGAAGTTCAATAACTACGAGGTGGGTGCCAAATGGGACCTTCACCGATCCCTCTTCCTTACGCTTGCCATATATCGGTTGGACCGAACAAACACCAGAGCCACCGATCCCAACGATCCCACTCGGATTGTGCAAACGGGCAGCCAGCGCACTAACGGGCTCGAGGTGGGAGTTAATGGAAGCATAACTCGGAACTGGAGAATTTCAGGGGGTTATGCCTTTCAAGATGCGTCAGTAACCAGCGCTACTACTGCGGCACGTGCCGGCGCGCAAGTGGCTCAAGTTCCCCATCACACGTTTTCGTTCTGGAACAGTTATCAGATTCTGCCAAAACTGAGTGCCGGTTTGGGTGTCGTACACCGCTCCGATATGTTTGCGGCAATCGACAACACCGTCGTACTGCCCGGCTACACCAAAGTAGATGCAGCTGTCTACTACTCGCTAACTGAGAAGTGGCGACTCCAGGCTAATTTCGAAAACCTATTCAATAGCAGGTATTACTTAAACGCGGATGGCAACAACAACATTACTCCCGGTCGACCTCGAGGCATTCGTCTTGGGTTGATCGCGAGGTTTTAACCGGCGGCAGCTCGGAGAGGAATCCTCAACCAACGCTACACTGCGCTATTCACCAATCAAGGAGCCTTCCTGATATCAGGCAGCAGTTCTCTGCCTGATTCTGTGAGACAGTTCGTCCTGTATTCGTATGTTATACTCTGCGTTCCTCAATAGAATTCGAACTCCGCGCGAAGCCGCAACATACAGGGTGGATTTATGGACGCAAAGAAACTAGAGCATTTTCGGAGCCTGCTGATCTCGAGACTACCTCAATTAAACGAAAACATTCTGGAAGACCAGGCAGCGGCTCTTGAGTTGTCAGATGACGGCGTCAAAGACAGTAGTGACCTTTCGGTGATGGACGTTAACAAAGAGCTCGCCTTGCGCCATGGCGATCGGGAATCACAGATGATTGCTGATATCGACCAGGCACTCTTGCGGATAAAAGAAGGAAGTTATGGCATCTGCGCGCGATGCGGAAAGATAATCGATGAACGCAGGCTGGAAGCCTTGCCAACTGCTAGATATGACGCGCAATGCCAGGCAGCCATCGAAGCTGCCAACGGAGACGATGAAACCTCCTCACTCTAAACTGTTTCGATAGACTGCCCGCCCTTAAACACTCCAAACTGCTTGCGATTGAATCGAGGCTTACGCCTTTGGGTGGGCCTTGTCGTACACGCTAATCAATTTTTCCATCGAGACATGTGTGTAAATTTGAGTTGAGGAGAGACGTGCGTGTCCTAAGAGCTCCTGTATATCCCGCAAGTCCGCACCACTGTCCAGCAAATGGGTGGCAAACGAGTGGCGCAGCGCGTGCGGGCTGATGTCATGCATTCCCGCGCAAATCCTAATGTATTTCTCAACCATCCTGCCGACTGAACGAGTAGAAATCCTCGTACCCTGATAATTTAAGAAAACCGCCTCCGGCTGTCTTAAAGATATTGCCGCGTTGTTTAGGAACTGGTCCCGAGCCCCCAAATAAAGTTTCAAGGCTTCATTGGCTGGATCGCCGAAAGGTACGATACGTTCTTTTCTTCTTTTGCCCTTCACTCGAAGCAATTTGTTCTTGAAGTCAATGTCGGACAAATCCATCTTCGTTAGTTCCGAAACGCGCACTCCAGTCGCATACATCAATTCCAGCATGGCGCGATCGCGCTTACCCAAAGAGGTTTCCGTGTCCGGGGTCTCAATGAACTTAATCGCTTCTTCGACTGAAAGATGTTGCGGTAGCTTTTTTTCGAGACGCGGTGTCGTTATCAACTTTGCCGGGTTGAGCTCGATCAACCCCTCGCGAACCAGAAATTGAAAAAACGTACGTAGCGCCGCCAGCTTTCGAGCCACAGAAGACTTCTTCTTTTGCGCGGAGTGAAGGATGGAGAGCCATTCGCGTATCGTGATGTGATCGATGTCGTGTATGTTCGGAGTGTTTCTTTTTCCAGCAGGACCAACGGGAGCAAGGTAATCGAGAAACTGGGCGAGGTCGCTACGGTAGTTGCGCAACGTGTGTTCGCTTACGTTGCGCTCGTATTTCAGATGGTCGAAGAACTGGGTTAACAGTTGCTCCATATTACTCGTCAAGAATCACGCTCTTACGAAATCAGCACCTCGACTAGTGATGTCAATATCTACCAATCACCAGTACCCGCGCCTGAGCTCTTGCGGGAATAGTAAACCTTGCGGGCTCGAACTCGAACATCCTTGCGCGATTTCACCTGCAGATCAATTACATGGTAGCGGCCATCCCTTTGGGCCTCAGGTTGGTAGTAGCTCAAAACATATTGTTGCGCGAGGTCGGCTGCAATTTGTTTGAAGGCAATCTCAAGATCTGAGGTCGTTTTCGGGAGGAACGACGCTCCGCCGGTTTGCACAGCTAATTGCTCCATCCGACGTTCAGCGGCCAGAGCCCGCAGATTGGCGCCATCATACAAGCCGGTTTGCACCACAAAGACCTGGCAATCGTCTAAGAGAACCCTTTGAATAGTCGTTTCGAAATCTGCTCGACTGGTGGTTTCAATACCATCTGACACTATGAGAATGACTCGGCGACCCAGGTAAGGTCGCAGATAACCAGCGGCATCAATGATGGCGTCGAAAAGCGACGTGGCCCCTTCGGGTTTTCCAAAACTAGCGATGGTTGCTTCTAGTCTCCCGATATCACTGGTCATGGCTTGCGCCAGATAACTGTCGGTTTCCACTGAAAAAATGGCAGCCCCATCAGTGGGTCGCATAACCCTGCGAAAAAAGTGTATTGCAGCTTGTTTTTCAAACTCGCGTGCAAAATCGATGCTGCCGCTGTTGTCAAAAAGCATAGCTAGCCGGACCGGTAATTCCGAGCGGGAAATCTCGCTGATTGATTTCAGCTGACCATCAACGGATAACTCAAAGTCTTCTAGCTTTAAACCGCTAACCGCAAAGCCTCGGGCATCAATTACTGACGCTGGAATAGGAACCAGGTTTGAGGAGACACGCACGATGTCCGACGGATCAACGTGGTCAGCCTCGCTTTGCGGGGTACGCGGCAGTGGAGTTGGCGGTGGAGCTGGCGTGCTTTGTGAGTCGTTTGTACGTCGAGGCCTGACCGAAGGAGTCTGCGCCGGCTTGGGCTTAGCTTTGGGCTCTTTGAGCCTGCCAGACTGCGCCGTAACTTTCGGCGACCATGCAGCGCATGCCAAGAGAAGGGCCACGATAACTACCTTGACGACTAAACCCCAGTGCCAAGGCCGAAGCAACGATTTCACGACGCCGCCTGCAAGGCGGTTACTGGATTCTTTGTTTCTTGAAGCCAAGCGTTCCACTCTCTCAGAGCTAATTCGACCTGGAATTGATGGCGGTCACGCTTTCTACGAAAGCGGCGTCGATCTTGTTCATCCAGCGGGTGCAGCAGAGCGAAGGTAATATTCACTGGTTGAAAATTTTTTGTCTCGGCGTTTGCAACATAGCGGGCGAGAGCGCCAATCGCACTTCGAGGGGGAGCCTCTACGAGGCCTTCACAGGAAGCGAGTCTAGCCGCATTAACTCCTGCCAACCAGCCCATCGCAACAGATTCAACGTACCCTTCAACTCCCGTTATTTGCCCAGCGAAGAACACCTCAGGTCGATCACGCATCTGCAAAGTTGGTCTGAGCACACGCGGTGAGCAAATGTAAGTATTGCGATGAATCTGACCAAACTGCAGAAACTCCGCCCGCTCCATTCCCGGTATGAGTCGGAGGACTCTCGCCTGCTCTCCATAACGTAGATGATTTTGGAAGCCAACCAGGCTGTACGCATCTGCCATTAAATTTTCC
>DASSCG010000028.1:0-2830 GCA_035697925.1 Pyrinomonadaceae bacterium | reverse complement strand
CCAATTGAAGCACAGTCAAGACATAGACTATCCACAACTGATCTGCCCGACGCACAAAAAGAAAACCCAGCACGACCAGGGCTCGAAGCAGGTCCGAAAGAATCATGATAGTGCGCCTGCTGAACCTGTCTGCAAGCACTCCTGAAAGTGGGCCGAAGACGAAACTGGGCAGAAAGCGCGCGACCAACAAGAGTCCAACATCTCGGCCAGACCCAGTGAGGTTAAGGATTATTGTGTAGATGGCGATGGTGTTGAACCAATCGCCCATTTGACTGACGACTTGCCCCAGCCAGAGTTGCCGAAAGGCATAGTTGTTCCGCAGCAGTTCTATGTATCCGACGGGTTGAACCGCGTCTAAGAGTTTACCGGGTTGTTTAGTCAAAATATTGCCGTGATTGATAATGGTGTGCGAACAGACCGCCGCGGCTTGGCACCTCGCACAAAATAAAACTGCTGGAAATTACCAGCTCCGAACGAAGGGTGCCCGCAACGTCCCTCCATGTCAACTGAACTATTGAGCAGCCTGACTGACTTTCCCAATCTGACCTGTCATAGTGCTCTTGTTTAGACCGTTACTCTCCCCGGCTGGCCCACCGCTTAAGTCACTCAATCGAATTCCCTAGCTTTTCGCCACACTTCTGCCCAAATTTCCCCACGGCACGACAATTGAAAAAGAGATGTCTGCGGCTGCGAAGCTTCGGGCTTCACGGGCTCTCCGCACGGAGTCCGAGCCGCCAAGTTTAAAAGAAAAGGATGGATTGCTCCGAACGGTATTAAAAAATCTCACCCAGCATGGCGGACTAAAATTTTGAGACCGCCCGTTGCCCTTCAAATAGCCGGAACCGAGTGCGTGCTCCAACTCGTTTCCGGCTGATGAATTTGAGGTCACCGTTTGTAAATGCTTAGAGCGCTCCTAAAAGATCTCCCCAATTGTGCGGTCGTTCACTAATTTGAACTAAATGGAGTCCCCCGACATAGCCGCTGCGATTATATGGATCGCAGTGTTCAAGAATGCTGCAACCTTTGTGCTGATGTGTGGCGCGTTGGCAGTTGTCGCGTATCTGATCTATCGCAGGTTTTTTGAGCGTCTGGAAGTTAAAACCCGTGAAGTCGAAGCGATGGGCCGCCTACACCTGGCTACTGCGGAAGCGCTCGCTACGGCCATAGATGCGAAGGATCAAACCACTCATGGTCACGTTCGTCGCGTTCAGATATATGCTGCCGGACTAGGTAAGTTGCTGCGACTCTCAGCCGAGGAAATCGAAGCGTTAAAGGCTGGAGCAGTGCTCCATGACGTGGGAAATCTGGCTGTCCCGCCGCACATCTTGAACAAACCCGGAAGGCTTTCCGCTGCCGAGTTTGACCGAATGAAAGAGCATACGACCGTGGGGGCTCTCCTACTAACCAGAGTGGAGTTTCCTTACCCAGTAATCCCGATTGTGCGTCATCATCACGAACAGTGGAATGGTCATGGCTATCCCGATGGTTTGAGCGGGGAGCAGATTCCCATTACAGCTCGGATAATTTCGGTAGTGGACTGTTTCGATGCCATCCGAGAAGACCGTCCCTTCAGGCGCGGTATGTCGCGTGACGAAGCCATCGCCTTGCTAGTACGTGGGTCAGGATCTCACTTCGATCCGAATATTGTCGAACTGTTCATTAAGCACTTACCGGAGTTCGAAGCCGAAATAGAGGCTCAGGGGTTGCCGCAGCAGTTGATTGCAACCAATGTGGACGAACCTTTCAAACTGATCGAGGTTGACTTGGCCCAAGCCCGAGAGCGTGGCTCCCATTTGGCTTACGACCAGATCAAGAATGCTCATCGTGAGGTTTACGCCCTGTATGAAATTGCTCGCACTTTCGGCTCCTCGTTAGACATGGATGAGACGATCTCAATTCTGGTGGATAAGGTCGCGCACGTAATCCCGTTTGATACTTGTGCCGTTTACATCTATGACGAACAACTGGGCTATGCGACTGCGGTGCACGTAGCTGGAAAGAACGCGACATTAATAAAGTCCAAAAGCTTTGCGCCCGGAGAAGGTGTGACCGGTTTCGCGATGGCTAATCGAAGCCCCGCCAACCAACTCCACCCTGGTTTAGAGTTTGCTCACCAATCAGAACGCGCTATCAAGTATCGATCGATGGCCGCATTGCCGCTGGTCAAAGACAACTCGTTGTTGGGTGCACTTTCCGTTTATTCCATGGAGTTGGATCAATATACCGACGACCACATGCGCCTCCTGGAGACAGTAACAAAACTTGCTTCCGACGCTATTGCTAATTCAATCCACCATGCCGAAGCAAAGTCGAACGCACTAACCGACTTAATTACCGGTTTGCCAAATGCTCGCTATTTGGCAGTGCGATTCGAAGAAGAAGTCGCGCGGGCTCGTCGCACCGGAAGAACCTTTCAACTGATCATGCTGGATCTTGATGATTTCAAAATCGTCAACGACACCTTCGGCCATAAGATTGGGGACAAGATGCTGCGTGAGGTGGCCCGCATAATTCACGGTCAGCTTCGCGAATATGATTTCCTCTCCCGATACGCAGGGGATGAGTTTGTGGCCATCGTGCAGGAGCTAGTTGCGAGTCAGGTGAACGAGTTGCGCATTCGGATTGAGAGTGCGGTGTTACAGTATTCGCTACACGTTCGCGGCGACCGTCGAGCGCGTGTTGGTATTAGTATCGGCACCGCGACCTACGGACTCGATGGTGAGACGCTCGACCAACTCCTCATCGCTGCAGATCAGGAGATGTATCGGATGAAGTCCGAACATAAACTAGGCCAGTTATCAGACGGCCCGGCAACCCGGCCCAAGAAAAG
>DASSCG010000027.1:0-4885 GCA_035697925.1 Pyrinomonadaceae bacterium | reverse complement strand
ACTTGTATCAGGGGATGGCGGTTTATTACGCAGAGTCGCTGGAAACCATCGGCCCCAACCTGCGCGAGGTGCGTCCCACAATTCTCGTAGGAGTTCCCCGGATCTTCGAAAAGATCTATGACCGCATCAAGGAGCGAGTAGCGGCCAAGGGGCAAATTAATATGGCCTTGCTTCTATGGGCAGTCTCGGTTGCCAAGGCTTACGCGCGATTCCAGGTTGATAAGAAGAAGCCCCCAACTTCGTTAGTGCTGAAACATAAACTAGCGACAAAGCTGGTCTTTTCAAAATGGCAAGAGGCATTCGGCGGCCGCATTCGTTTGCTGGTGTCGGGTGGCGCGGCCTTGCCGGAGGAACTTGGCTACATCTACCTCGGCGCCGGAATTCCGATCGTACAGGGTTACGGATTAACAGAAACTTCTCCGGTGATCACAACAGGCCGACTCGATGACAACAGGATTGGCACAGTAGGCAAACCTATTCCGCGCGTGGAGATCCGTATTGCGGCTGACGGCGAAATCGAAACGCGCGGCCCGAACGTGATGCAGGGCTATTACAACAAGCCCGAAGAGACACGAGCTGTCTTTACCGACGATGGATGGTTCAAGACGGGTGATATAGGAACCATCGATGACGACGGCTTTCTCCGCATCACTGATCGCAAGAAAGAATTGTTTAAAACCTCTGGCGGCAAATACATTTCACCTCAACCAATCGAGCAAATGATTAAAGGATCGAGGTTTGTTAGCCAAGTCGTTTTAATCGGAAATGGTCGCAAGTTTCCAGCCGCTTTAATCGTTCCCAACTGGCAGCAAATTGATTCGTACGTACAAATGAAAGGAATTCCAGCCGGCAGTCGAGCAGAACTTTGCCGGAATGAACGCATTATCGATTTGTTCGAACGACAGATTGCCGCGCTCACACCTGACCTGGCTCAATATGAACGAGTTAAGAAGATCGGATTACTGGAAAACGAGTTTACTATCGAAGGTGGTGAACTGACTCCCACCATGAAAGTAAAGCGCAGAGTGATTGATGAGAAGTACCGGAAGGTGATTGAACAACTCTACGCCGAACCGAAAGATGCGGGAAGGTAATCAACCCCGATGGTTGTCTGACAGGATGTACAGAATTCACAAGATAAAACCACCTGCCAATAAGGTCTGTAAATCCCTGTTAACGCTTATTCGTGATTTCTGTACTTGGGTTGGAATAACCGGGCACGCTTCGACCAGGCAGTTGCATAGCTGAAAGGATTTTGTCCGCGGCATCACGCGCTGCCTGTTTTAATAGTTGCTCGATGTAAGGAAGACTGACTCGCCCGCCAGGGTTGGGCGTCATAATCACCCCACCACCGCGATAAACCCGTTGGTAGCTTCTACCGTTGGTGACCATCTTTGCAGTAGTAGGAGCAAACACCCAGTAATCGATATAGACTTCGCGAAGGTCCTCTTCACTCCCTCCACTACCGGTTTGATATCGCAACTGTAACCAAACAATATGAGACTCTGTTTCAGCCTTCGCCCGCTTGACGGCTTCGGGGCGATTCATCTCACGATTTTGAACGTTTACTTTTACTGACGATGCCTCTTCGAGTCGTTCGGCGCATGCGCGCAGGACACTATCGTAAAAATACATTGGGATACTGGCGAAGTTAGCTACTCGATCAATACCGACAACGAACGAAAGGGCCGCCTCGCTATCTACGACAGGCTTCTTCTCAGCAGGTGTAGGCTGGGGAGTTGGCGTGGGGGCAGGCAAAGATGATCTTGGCGCTCGCCTTCCAGACTGGCCCAGTGCGGAACCGGAACAAATGGAAACAAAGGCAATAACAGCAATGACGGTCAAACTCGAAGCGAGTACGTGAAGGTATGGACGAACGTTTGTCATTGGGTGTAATGCGGGAACTAGAACTGCGCGTTTAATTGTAGCACGCGATCTGCATCTTAGAGGTCATCCAATTTGGTACACTGGGAAAGGACAGTCAGCCGGTAAAAGTAGCCTAGACTTTAGTCTGTGATTGCCCGCTGAAACGAGATGCCCTCACGTTGATCTGCGATGGCAGCGTTTCGAGTCGCCTTTCAGCGGTGGTATTCAATTCAGCGTCAGCAGCTTCTGGATCGGCAATAATGCTTTCCTTAGTGATAACCGGAGTTCGTGAGCAGGCACGCGGGACTCGCTCATTCGATCTACTGCCTGAAGGACGTGATGGAAGTCATGGCGTCACATTTGTGCCCGGACAAGTAGCAGTATTGCAAGTGGAGGGCGAAGCGCCGGCTTACTTTGCATTTGCCAGCGCCCCAGAAGATCCCGAACTAGAAGTGCTCGTAAAGCAGAAGGTAGGGGCTAGCAACATCATTTTTGATATGAGGGAAGGCGAGCGCGTTGAACTTCTGGAGGTGGCCGGCCACGGCTTTGCGCTCAATGATCATCAGAAGAAGGATCTTATTTTTGTGGCTATGGGGACGGGCGTGGCCCCACTGCGCTCAGCCCTACGACATGTGTTGAAACGAAAAAAGCAGTTTGGTCAGCTAGTCGTGCTCTACGGCGCCCGCACGCCGGACGACTTTTGCTACCGCGACGAAACTGAAGATTGGGAAAATGCCGGAGTGGAGTTGCGTCAGGTTGTCTCGAGACCTGACGGCCACGACTGGTCTGGTCCGACTGGTTACGTTCAGTCTCTGCTTGACCACGTTTTACCATCACTCGACTCGCCAATCGCCCTGATCTGTGGCTCGCAAGAGATGATCGGGCAAACCCGCGATCGACTTGGGAAAATGGGCTTCGCTTCAAACGAGATCCTGACGAATTATTGAGAAGAAAATAATAACCATGCCTCAAAAACCCAGCGGCACGCTTTAACAGCTCTTCACATCCGGCTTTAGCGCGGAGCGCAGCAGCAGCCCGACTGTTAAGGAGGGCTCAGTTTGAGGTGACATCGTCGCAGATTCTCTGCTACTTTGTGCAGCCCTCCTTGTTGTCGGGCTAACGCGCGGCTGCTCCGCTTTTGATGGCGACTAGCCTAATCTGTCTCTCAAGGGCCAGCGTCATCCCAACGATACAGTAAAAGATCATTACTACTTCTGAATCGCCCCAGTTGTAATGGACCAAACCGCTCGTGAAAAAACCGCAAAGGCCGCCCAGGGCCCCCACCACCAGTCCCCGCTCCTGCCATTCTGTAATTTCAGCACTGCGGGACAGCCGCCAAAGCATGCGCGCATAGATAGCAAGGAACAGCAGCCAAACCAGCAAAGCCGGGACGCCGCGTTCAAGCGCTATCTGAAGCGGATTGGAATGCATGTGCCCCCAAGGGAGTCGCCCTCCATCAAAAAGACCCCATTCGCGCCAATGCCCCTTGATTGAGTCCATTCCAACACCTATCACAAGGTGACGTGGTTTGCTGATTAGCAGGCCGTAACCCTCGCGCCAAACAGTATCGCGCCAGCTCGTCGATTGATCAGTGTAGTCAACAAATCCGACGTTGCGCTTCTGTTGCAGAATGAACAGACCCGCGAGCACTAGCGGGATGGCTAGAACTCCGGCGACGAGAATCGCCTTGCGTCCGGCTCCGAGGAGAAATATGACAGTTGTCGAGAGCAAGAATGCGAGCCACGAAGCGCGAGTAACCGTCAAGGCTAACGCACTACCCAGAAAAACTATTGCTATCATCAGCAATGCGCCTTGCCGGCTGCGTTTCACTGGTAGGCTTACGAACATTCCGATTGCCAGCGCGATGATTAGCTGTAAGGCTTCAGCATAGCTGACGTATTGACCGTATAAGCCGCTGGCCCGCCAGTCGCGACCCGTAGTCCATCCGGAGACCCCGAGTCGCTCCTCGGCAGTTGTGCCAGGTAACAAACGTCCGCGCGGGACTTCCAGCGTTGGAATCCATTCGCTGCGGAAAATTTTTATGCGAGCGGGACCGGAGCCTTGAGAGGCATTCAGGGCGTTGGCTAAATCGTCCAGTGAGCCCACTTTCACGCCATCTACCTCCAGGACCGTATCGCCGCTCTTAATTGCCACCGGTGACTTCTTGCGATCCGTTGCCCATCTTCCTGCAGTAAGCGGGCTATTCTCCGCGACCTTTTCGAGTTTGATGCCTCGCCCGATCAGTCGTTCGCCGAGAGTGTAGAGCACGCCGAGCGAGCAGGACACGACCAAAGTCAGCGCCAGCAAACGAATCACTCTGCGAGTGGGGATGTTCTGAGCAAAGAGATATACGATCGTAAAGAGGCTGGCCGCGCGAAGTTTTCCAATCGAGATGAATGGCTCGTACGAAAGAAAAGAAGATATTCCGGACAGGATGAAGAAACCAATGAGAGCGTAGTCAATGGGTGTGCGATAAACTCGGGGCGGGGGATAAAAAGCGAACCGAACCACCCAGAAAAGGATTCCCAATAGCCAGGCCGTCTGGGTTACTGCGATTGAGTGAGGCGCAAATGCAACAAACAGAAAAAGGCAAGCCACGACGGCTCTTTCTAACCATTTACTAATAATACTCGCGGGCTCAGTGTCCTTGTTCCTGTCGAGAGCCTTTGTCTGGCTAATCATGTTATTCAAGCGAAACAGACCACAGCAGCCTGTGATGGTTTCACTTTTTCCTTAGTGTTGAGTCAGTTGCATCGAACATATCGATCAACGAAATCAAACTTAGCGAACACGAAGTACGATTGTCGTTGTTTCGTGGATCGCCTTGCCCTAACCTCGGTGACCCTGGCGGCTTTACAAACTCAAGGCCTTACGGCCCGTTTCGTGATGCTCCGAGAAACTATTAGAATAAAATCCGTTCTACTATATTCGATCAATAAGGAAACTCCATGCATCGTCTGCTGAGCGGTCTATTGTTTGTTATCGCATTGATACTGCCTTCAACGGTGATTTCACAAAC
>DASSCG010000026.1:0-3042 GCA_035697925.1 Pyrinomonadaceae bacterium | reverse complement strand
GGTCCACCATCGTTGCAATACCATGAACGCTGCCTCGAAGTTGCCGGCTTCAATTTGTTCGCGCGCGACGGTGCAAAAGACCTGGACTTCCTCAGCTGGCGTTAGATCAGCGAAGTGAGGCCGCGCCGCCGGCAGGGAGTGTCCTTGGGAATGTTTTCCAAAGCGCCTTTCAGCACTCTCCCGATCAGCTTCGTGATACAACGCCGCTGAGAACAAATATGCTGCGTGCCATTGATGTGCAGCGGGATAACTGGACTTAAGCTCGGCGGCACGTTTGCTTTCTCGTTCCGCAGCTTTCTTGTCCCACTCCTGCCGCATCTTGAACATCCCGGAAAAGGGTTGGGCCTCGTTCCGGTAGATATCCTTCGATTGGTCGGCCAGGGAATTTGAGCCTGCGGGAGGGATGTAGTTGGTCGCCAGCCTCAGGTAGCAATCTACGATGCCGGCATAGGCCAGCGTGTAATTCGGATCCAAGTCAATCGCCTGACGAAAGAAGTCAATTGCGTGTTCGAGGCCGTCCTTGGTGTACTTGCTCCAATGGAACCGGCCTTTAAGATAAAACTGATATGCCTCTGTGCTTCGAGTGTGGCGCTTGGAGAGCCGGCGTTCTTCCTCACCGGTTAACTTCAGCCTCAACGCCGCGGAGATCTGCCGGGTTATTTCATCCTGAACTTCGAAAATAGCTTTCGACCCGCGATCATAACTTTCACCCCACAGCTGCCAGCCATTTGCCACGTCGACTAATTCCGCTCCGATGATCAATTTGTGGTCGTAGGAATGGACTCGTCCTACCAACACCGCATCCACACCCAACTCCCGCCCTATACGCTGAGCGTCAAGCTCGTTGCTTTTGAAGCGAAAAACGGTGCTCCTGGACATAACGCGTAACAACGGTAATTGGGCGAGACTATTTATGAGACTCTCGGTGATGCCATCCGAAAGGTATTCCGTTTGTGCGTCGTTCCCGACATTGATGAAAGGTAACACCGCCAGAAATCTCAAGCCCTGACCATTCGCAGCAGCCGTAGGTTGACCCAAACTCTGCTGATCTGCCATCGATGGCGGCGGGCTTGAACCCTCCACTATTTCTTCAACCGGCGCGACAAAACGATAACCCCTGCGGGGCACAGTTTCGATGTATTTGAACTCGCCGGTTGTCTCACCAAGTGCTTTCCTGAGGGTGAAGATGTTCTGTGTGAGATTGGATTCCTCGACGAAGGCGTCAGGCCAAACTTGCCGCATCAGATCGTCCTTCTCAACAACGTGTCCATGCTTTTCAACAAGGACCTGTAACGTATCAAAGGCCTTCAAAGTCAACGACACGGGCTTGCCCTCCCGCAGGAGGACTCGCTGACTTGCGTCCAAGCGGTAAGGTCCAAAATGGTATGAACTCTTGCTGCCCTGCATAAGGCGTTTAAGAACTTTCTGATAACTCTTTGAGGGTGTTCTTAGGACTTCTCAAGGTATTGTGAGTACTTTAGCTTCGAGTGAGAACGGATTCGAAACCGGGCTTCATTCTAGTTCGGAGACTAGCGTCAACGCAAATAAAGTGTTTCTGACTCGACAGGAAGGAGAACTGATGATTCGATTCATAAACCAGTTACAGTCTCGCGGGGAACGCAATCAACCCATACCGTGGGAGTACCTAAGAGAAGCGTTTGCCACCTGGCAACGGGTGGCACTTGCCAAAGATTCAGCCCGCCTGGCGGCAGATCACGAAAAACATATTCGCCTGTGTTTGCTTTCCGGCACCGCCTGGCGCAGGTATGTACGGCGCCAGCAGAGATGCATTCCTTAGGAGGCGACTATGGACGAGAGAGTTCTTACAGTCATCGCTCTGATGAAACACAATCCGCGAAAGTCATTGCCCTTGAGCAGGCTAGCCCGCTCAGTCAACTTGTCGCCAACTCGGCTTTGCTATCTTTTCAAGGCTGAAATCGGTACGCCTCCGGCGCGCTACCTGAGAACGCTGAGAATGCAGGACGCCACGACTCTCCTGGTAACAACATTTCTGAGTATTAAGGAGATCATAGCGCAGGTCGGATTCACAGATGAGAGCCATTTCGTACGAGACTTCAAGCGAATTTATGGGGTTACTCCCACCGAGTATCGAAAACAGAATGTAGTAATCGATCCAAGTACCTTCGAGCAGTCCGATAACCAAAAGGATCGGCCAAGGGATAGGAAGAAGCGCTAATGAAATTGGCTTGCAAGGATTAATGCAAACACTTATTGTCTGCGCTCGTTCCTCACCCCAGCACTCCTGCGGTATACGCTCTTCGACAGTAGCGAGGCTGGCAATCGGAAGCGTTCTGCGGGGGGCCAGGGCCTCGTTGGTAGTCAACTACCGGCGGGGCCCTGTTGGGATTAGCAGACGGCGCGGTGCCAATGTTGGGGCGGCATTCCGTGGCCGCCCCACGGTATTGAAAGCGTCGCCTTTTGACACCAAACGCTTCTCTTGAGAGCGGTTTCTCTTTTTTCAAGAGTGCGATTATCCGCACTGGGGCAGCCACGGAGTGCCGCCCCTACAATTCGTGCGCAGGTTCTTGGACGGGATGGGGACCTTGATGCATTGCGGGGTAACAGAGAATTAGACCGAGAACAAAAATAATTGCACCGAGGATCGCCGGTGCAAGGTGAAAGAGGTTTGTGTAGCCCACGACCGGATGAACACCGATTGCCGCTGCGAATCCAACCACTCCCGAGAAACAAAGCACCTGCCAGAGACTTCGCGAGGGCCGCCCGCACCAGACACAGAAGAAAACAGTGATCCCGGTGGTGCAGATGGCCCCGCCAAAGCCCGCGCGGTCGTGAGCTATCAAAGGCACCAGACGATCGCTGATTGCCTGGAGCTCAGCCGGCTGCAAACCCATGAACTCAAGATCCTGCGGCACGAACACCCAGGTCATGCCCACCGTCATCACTGTCAACCCACCGAGGATCATTCCCGCAGCCGTGGCCAGCAACAAAGCTCGACCTAACCAGGAGGCGAATCCAAAACTAGTCCGCCACGACGAGTTTGTTCCCGATCGGAAAAGCGAA
>DASSCG010000025.1:0-17797 GCA_035697925.1 Pyrinomonadaceae bacterium | reverse complement strand
CCCTCCGAGAATATCGCGCGACGCAAAATGGGTTTTGGGGTTCCAATTGGACATTGGTTCCGTGGGGAGTTTCAGCAGTTACTGCGCGACACACTTCTAACTGAAAAGTCACTGGGCCGAGGTTTGTTTAAGCCCGAAGGTGTGCGAAAAATGATCGAAGTTCACGCCTCGGGAGAGCGCGATTACGGAACACCACTCTACGTCTTGTTAATGCTGGAGCTCTGGTACAACCGATTCATAGATGCCTAACGAGGCGATGAATGTTAGCGAACAGTGAGGATGAAGGTTGTGCTATTTATCAAAGAGCAGAATCAGATTGTTCTCTCCCGCGCGCATGCGGTTTGTATGATTAATCAGCAGCGCCTCTTAACAGTGAAGCATCATTAGGTGCCTGTAAGCCAAGCCCGATTGAAATCTGTCAAATTGTCCGGCATAGTCCTGACGTGTGATGTGCTTGGCTTTGAGAGCTCATCGAATAGGATCCTCGGAACTATTAATATTCAAGAGCAATCCCAACCAGCTAAGGGCGGAACCGAAAGCCCGATCTTAGGTCCGGAGTGCCCGGCCTGCCACGCGAGTGTGCCGCGTCGTCTCGGCCGAAAAGACGTCTTCGAGATGCTATCGTGCCAAAACTGCGGAACGATTTACACGTCACGAAATTCGAGCCGGTCCCATGCTCAGGATTACGACAATTATTACACCTCGGAAAATCTTTCAGTTCCGGAGTTTATTCATAAGAGACTGGATGAGATAGTCCTCGGGTTCTCCGGTTATCGCGTCAATAATCGCTTGTTGGAAGTGGGCTTTGGGGCAGGAATCTTGCTTGCATCCGCGGCGCGGGCAGGCTGGAACGTAGAAGGAGTGGAGGTCTCGGAGTCCGCGGTTAAGCATGGTGAGGCCCAGGGTTTTAAGACGTTTCATGGTGAGCTACGTGAGGCTCGCTATGAAACCGGTAGCTTTGATGTAGTGATTGCGACTGAATTACTCGAACACGTCCAGGATCCTAGAGCAATGATTGCCGAGATTGCACGTATTCTGCGACCTGGTGGGCTCTTCTGGGGAACGACTCCGAATTCCAAAGGTCTGTCGCCGAGGCTACTAGGCTTGGAGTGGAGCGTTATCTGTCCTCCAGAGCACTTGCATTTGCTTTCTGAGAATGGAGTTAAGAAGCTATTGCTCGAGGCAGGTTTTCGCAAAGTCAATATAGACACCGAAGGAACCAATCCATTTGAATTACTCAGATGGCGTGGACGTAAACGCGAAGGCTCGGCTGCGGCCGGGGGGTTACCACCCGCAAGCGGTTGCGACCGCGTCAATGCAGGTTACCGGCTAAATGAAACTCTTATGAAGAGTGGACCTCGCCGCGCTGTCAAGAATTTGCTTAATGGTATGCTTCGACTCAGTCACTTAGGTGACTCGCTTAAAATCAGGGCTGAACGTTAAATTGCTAACGGAGGAATCATCAATTGAAGGGTGTCGTTTTAGCGGGAGGATTGGGTTCGCGTTTGCGGCCCCTCACGGCTGTCACAAACAAGCACTTGCTGCCGGTTTACGATCAGCCAATGATCTATTACCCGATACAGACGCTCGTGAATGCTGGCATCACCGATATCATGATCGTAACCGGGGGAAACTCAGCTGGTGACTTTTTGAAGTTATTGGGAAATGGAAAGACGTTTGGCCTTAAACACCTCAACTATACTTACCAGGAAGGCGAAGGCGGGATAGCTGATGCTCTTGGTCTGGTAGAGCACTTTGCCGCGAACGATCCGGTTTGCGTGGTACTGGGCGATAACATTATTGAAGGCAACATCCGGACAGCGGTGCGCTCATATCGTCATCAGGGTGGCGGGGCGAAAATTATCTTAAAAAGGGTCCCTGACCCGCAGCGTTTTGGCGTGCCCGAGCTGGACGGTCGTCGCGTGGTGCGCATAGAAGAAAAGCCTGCGCAGCCCAAGTCCGAATATGCAGTGATCGGGATCTACATGTACGACGCGGGGGTCTATGAAATTATTCGTACGCTGAAACCTTCCGGACGCGGCGAACTCGAAATCACGGACGTAAATAATGCTTACATCGAACGCGAGGAAATGTCGTGGGAAGAGTTAGCTGGATGGTGGACAGATGCCGGCACTTTCGAAAGTCTGCTGCACGCTTCGAAGTTAGTTGCAGAAACCGGCGCCAACAAACTGGAGCTAAACTATGGAGCAGAGATCAGTGCCAAAGTCTAAAGATTTCGTAGTCGGTGTGATTGCGGATGTAGTCATTACTGATTTGAAAAAGTTTGTAGACTCGCGCGGTTGGCTGGCTGAACTGTTCCGGCACGATGAGTTGAGTCCTGAATTCTATCCGACTATGTCCTACATCTCATCCACACATCCTGGAGTAACCAGAGGACCGCACGAACACGTTGACCAGGCCGATCTGTTTTGCTTTCTTGGCCCATCACATTTCAAGCTTCGCCTGTGGGACAACCGTCCCGACTCTAAGACTTTCAATCATGTCATGACTGTAGTCGTCGGCGAAGACAACCCTAAATCCGTGTTAGTACCAAAGGGTGTTGTCCACGCTTATCAGAATATCGGTGACATTCCCGGTATCGTGATCAACTGTCCCAACCAACTTTACATGGGACAAGGCAAGCGACAACCCATTGACGAAATTCGCCACGAGGACGATCCGGAAACGATCTACAGAATAGAAGGCTAACACATTATTTTCGGTCTTTGATTTGCGATTTGAGATCTTGTGACGGTTGTTCGATGTCTAACTGAAACACTGACCAAATCGCAAAATCACAAATCTGAAATCTAAAACTCCCATGAAGATCGTTCGCGTTATTGCCCGGCTGAATGTAGGTGGGCCGGCCAAACACGTAGTCTGGCTGACCTCAGGGTTGCGCGGAACCGATTGCGAATCGCTACTTGTTGCGGGAACTGTGCCTGACGGCGAAGAAGACATGAGCTATTTCGCCGCCGAACATAGCGTCGAGCCATTCCTGATCGCGGAGATGAGTCGCGAAGTTTCCCTCAAAGACGCACTCACAATCTGGAAACTCTACCGGCTGTTCTGTCGCGAAAGGCCTGACATCGTACATACTCACACGGCGAAGGCAGGCACGGTCGGGAGAGTTGCTGGATTTATCTATCGATGGTTTACCCTTTCCACTTTGATAGGCCGCCCGCGACAATGCCTTTTTGTCCACACCTACCACGGACATATCTTTCACAGCTATTATGGCCCACTTAAAACTCGACTGTTCCTCTTGATTGAGAAAACGCTGGCGCGGCTGATTACCAATCGCATCGTAGTAGTAAGTGAGCAGCAGCGAACGGAGATCCAGGAACGGTTCGGAGTGGGCCAACCGAACCAGTTTGTAGTGATTCCGCTGGGCCTTGACCTCGGCAGGTTTGGTGAGTGGCAGAATCGCCGCCAGACATTTAGAAACGAATTAGGAATCAAGGACGAGGAATTGTTGGTTGGGATTGTGGGCCGGTTAACCGAAATCAAAAACCACGAACTGTTTCTCCGTGCGGTGGCGAGCTTGAAACAAAGATTAGCCAGCAAAAAATTCGGTTCGCGAATCAGGTTCGTCGTTATAGGCGATGGCAACCTAAGAAATAAACTTGAAACCCAGGCGCGGTCGTTAGGCTTGGTTGAAGACGTGATTTTCGCGGGGAACCGGCGCGATCCGGAGAACTTTTATGCTGCCCTCGACATCGTCAGCTTAACCTCATTCAACGAAGGAACTCCGCTCACTCTGATTGAGGCCATGGCCAATGCCCGTCCGGTGGTTGCTACTGCAGTGGGGGGAGTCGTCGACCTTTTGGGTGAGGTCGTTGATAAGGATCAAGTAGACCGTTATAGAGTCTGCCAAAGAGGAATCAGCGTTCCGTCGGGTGATGCCGATGCATTTGCAGCAGGCCTGCTTCGCTTAATCGAAGATACGAACCTTCGTAAAGACCTCGGGGAGCGCGGATTGTCTTACGTCACTGGTAACCACTCAAAAGAGCGCCTCTTGAACGATATGCGCGCACTGTATGACGAGTTGTTGCAGCGCAGGTTCCTTCCCACGAAGACGCGCACATCCCAACAGCGGTTGGAAACCAGGATCTAGACTTGGCAACCGCACGTTTATGCTTCCTGCTTTAAGCCAGTGCGAAAGTTATTAATAGGCTGAACTGAACTAGACCTTCAAAGGAGCTGAACAATTTGCGAGTACTGATCACAGGAGGCGCCGGATTCATTGGATCCCATCTAGCAGATGCTTATCTTGATCGCGGCGATGAAGTCTTTGTCATCGACGATTTATCAACCGGCACTTTCGAAAATATTCAGCACCTGAAAACCAACCCACGGTTTCGCTACACAATTGATAGCGTGCACAACCAGCCGGTAACTGCCGAACTGGTTGATCAATGCGATGTTGTCTTCCACCTGGCGGCGGCAGTGGGTGTAAAACTCATTGTCGAAAGCCCGGTAAAGACTATTGAAACGAATGTGCGAGGCACTGAAGTTCTCCTGGCAATCGCCAATAAAAAGAAAAAGAAGGTTCTGGTGGCTTCCACTTCCGAGGTGTATGGCCTCTCGACGGAGGTGCCCTTTCGCGAGGATGGAAATCTGGTAATGGGCGCTACTACTAAGGGCCGTTGGAGCTATGCGTGCTCCAAGGCCATCGACGAATTTCTCGCGCTCGCTTATTGGCGCGAAAGAAAACTCCCCACGATCATAGTTCGACTATTCAACACGGTAGGTCCGAGGCAAACCGGCCAATACGGCATGGTGATACCCACTTTCGTCAAGCAAGCCCTCGCCGGTCGACCAATTACCGTTTATGGCGATGGGGAACAGCGGCGTTGTTTTGGGTACGTTGGTGATGTAGTCGGGGCGCTGATCAAATTGATGGACCGTCCGGAAGCTGTTGGTCAGGTTTTCAATATCGGCTCAAACCAGGAAATAACTATTGTCGATTTGGCCAAACGCATTAAAGAGCTTACGAAGTCTGACTCAGAAATTGTTTTTGTCCCCTACGACGAGGCCTACGAAGAAGGCTTTGAAGACATGCCGCGCCGAATACCAGACATAACTAAGATTAAGGAACTGGTTGGCTTTCGTCCCGAGATGAGCCTCGACGGAATCCTTCAAAGCGTCATCGAGTATCAAAGCGGCCGACCGGCGTGAGATCCCGCGGCTGTCTGAGATAGAGTATTGGAATAAACCATCCGCATAAGGGCGGATGGATCCGGGCTGGAAGGCAGCTAGAACAACCGGCGCGTAACTCCAAGATTCGGCTCGACAGGTGTCAGCAGACTTTCATCGTCAATCTTAGTGTGGTTTACTTCGTAGCCTACTGCATGGCTAGTCATCTCGCTCGCCGGAAATGGAGTAAGTAGTTCCTTTGCGGACTCAGTATCCCCGTTAAGCCACACTTCCTGCGCATCAGATCTCAGTATCACAGGCATTCGATCATGAATCGGGGCTAATAGCTCATTCGCACGGGTAGTAATAATCGCACAGGATACGATTGTTTCCTCACCTTTCCACTCATCCCAAATGCCCGCAAACGCGAAGGGCGACTCATCTCTCTTCTGGAAAAAGTACGGCTGCGCAATTTCCCCTGTGCGCTGCCACTCATAGAAGCCATCGGCGGGTATTAAGCACCGGCGCCTTTGAAATGACTCGCTGAAGCTGAGCTTCTCGGTTATCGTTTCGGCCCGCGCGTTGATAAATCCCTTCGCATCAGTGCTCCGGGATGGAACCAGACCCCACTTCAACAGTCTGCCCTCAAACTCACCCCCGTGGTTGACGATTCCGAGTACACTCTGACTAGGTGCTATGTTGTAGCGCGGAAATAGCGGGGGAAGATTTGCACGATTGAAGCGTTCGAGTCTTATCCTACTGGGCGATTTGAGTGTAAAGCGTCCACACATTTCGAGGACACAATAACGGAATGATTTAACGCCGGCAAACGACATGGAATAAATAATGGTTCACGTTAGGGAAGCCCAAGCCAAGTGGCGCCAGGCTATAAAAATCCTGTGCCTCCGGAGCAAAAGACACGTGAGCCCTGTACGTCAACCTGAAGAGTAAGGTCTAAACTTTTAGATGGTGACTAAGTTACTACTCGGTATCTTGTTGTTGGTGGCGCCGTCATCTCTGGCTTATGCACAGACTGCCGGGACGTTCACCAACCCGCTTGTGTCTTCACGGGACTCAGCTGATCCGTGGATGGTCTATTACGAAGGCTATTACTACTTTACCGCTACACTCGAGCCCAACGGCGGGATCTGGCTTTGGAAGTCACGCACACTCGCAGGTCTCGACTCAGGCGTTAAGGTCAAGGTCCACACACCCGATGAGAAGAGCCGTTCGAAGCAGATTTGGGCCCCGGAGCTCCATTTTATAAATGACCGCTGGTACCTCTATTACACGGCTTCCGATGGAGTGGACGAGAATCACCGTCTGTACGTTTTAGAGAGCAAAGGTCGCGACCCGTTGGGGCCATACACTTTCAAAACTCGCATCTACGACGCTACGCACGACGGCTGGGCAATTGACCCCAGTGTCTTCCGAGCATTGAATGGAAAGCTTTACCTCTTGTGGGTCGCGCATGTACCCGGTAATGGCAACGGCATCCGCATGGCGCTCATGCGAAATGCCTGGACGGTTGGCGGCAAAAGCTCGCTCATAACCCAAGCCGATTATGATTGGGAACGAGTGCGCTTTCCGATCAACGAAGGACCCGTCGTGCTGCGACGCGCGAATCGCCTCTTCATGATTTACTCTGCCAGTGATACTGGAACGCCTGATTACTCGCTCGGAATATTGACCTACAGCGGGGGTGACGTGACGAATCCGGGGTCGTGGAAGAAGTCCGCGGTTCCAGTCTTCAGTCGCTATTCCGGACCAGACGGCAACGTATTTGGTCCTGGTCATAACGGCTTTTTCAAGTCGCCCGACGGTAAAGAAGATTGGATCATTTACCACGGCAAGGAGACGAGCGAGTACACATACGCAGGCAGGACGACCCGTGCTCAGAAGTTCACCTGGCGAACCGACGGTACGCCGGAGTTCGGCCGTCCCATCCCGCGCGGAATCTCCCTACCAACGCCTTCGGGCGAGCACAGCATTACTGGAAGCAAAAAGTCGAATAACTAGGATAACTGTGGCGTGCTTGACACAAGACGATCCACGAAACGGCACGAAATGTTGAGTGGTATTTCGTGTGATTTCGTGGATCGTTCTTCCTTTTTTCGCCCAACCACGAACAACTTCTTTAAGATTGCGACATTTAGACACCAGGCGCTTGGACTTCTCTCAGGACTTGCCTTGCACAGGTTTGATAGACTAGCTTTTCACTTTCGCTAGCGAGGTTCGCGCATCCCGTCACCAGCACTGTAATCAATGGCATTTAGCTCCCTAAACCTTCTTGCGGTTGCCCTAGCATTTGTCCTGGCGGTCGCTTTGACACCTATAGTCCGCGCGGTAGCGCGCCGACTCGGAATGGTGGCAAAACCTAAAAGCGATCGCTGGCACAAACAGCCGACCGCGATGCTGGGTGGAGTCGCCATCTGGGCAGCTGTAGTTCTGAGCTACCTAGTCTTCATTCCGAAGACACCCATCGGTTGGAGAATTATTCTCGCCAGTACTTTTCTATTTCTTGTTGGTCTCGTCGATGATCTAATCCATACAAAACCCTACCAGAAGTTGATCGGCCAAATTATGGGGTCGGCTTTTATTATCTATTACGGCCTGACTCTCCCCTGGACTCCTTCCTCTCCGGTCAACATGGCTTTAGCGATTTTCTGGTTAATCGGGATTACAAACGCGCTGAACCTGCTCGATAACATGGATGGGCTCGCGGCCGGCATTTCCGTGATTGCGTCGTGCTTCCTCGGGTTGAGTTTTCTGCATACTGGTCAGCAAACCGAAGCATTGATGGTTCTGACTTTTGCCGGTGCACTGTTGGGGTTCTTGATCTACAACTCTAATCCGGCATCAATCTTCATGGGTGATTGCGGATCATTATTCATTGGATTCTTTCTGGCTAGCACTGCTTTAGTAAACGTCTCCGGAGGACGTTCCAGAAGCTTTCTTCCGGTGCTGGCAGTTCCCATCCTCGTTTTGTTCATCCCCATCTTTGATACCACGTTCGTCACTGTCATAAGAAAGATCTCGGGTCGGGCTGCTTCGCAGGGAGGTCGGGATCACACCTCGCACAGACTGGTGGCTCTCGGTATGTCGGAACGCCACGCGGTCTGGATGCTTTATGGTTTTGCCGCTCTCTCTGGGGTACTCGCACTTTTGGTTCAACGCATGAAGCTGGACGTAAGTCTGGCGGCGATCGCCGGCTTCACAATTCTCCTGACGCTCGTGGGTGTTTACCTTGCCGGCGTCAAGGTTTATGACCAACCGGACGATATCTCTCTGCGAGATAAATCACCCTACTCATTTCTGATTGACTTCTCATACAAGCGGCGAATTTTTGAAGTCTTGTTGGATGTAGTTTTAATCATCCTCAGTTACTGGAGCGCATATGCGATACAGTTTGGAGCCCTTTCCGAAAGCACCGCGTGGAAACTTTTCTTAAGAACCCTGCCCGTGCTCGTCTTCGTGAAGATGGCTACGTTCCTCGTGATGGGTGTGTACAGGGGTCTCTGGCGTTACACCAGCATCGATGATCTTATCGTCTTTCTTAAGGCCGTGGTTCTCAGCTCAATCGCCAGCGTCATTGTGGTTCTGTTTGCTTTTCGGTTCGAAGGTTTCTCTCGTACGGTTTTCCTGCTCGATGGTTTGTTGATGTTCATGTTTCTGGCTGGAAGTCGTTCGGCATTTAGACTCTTTCGGCAATTGCTGCCGGCTCAGAATGGCAAGGATGGAATTCGCGTCTTGATTTACGGAGCTGGAGATGGGGGCGAGTTATTACTACGGGAAATCTTGAACAATCGCGAGTTGAAGTACTCTCCGATCGCATTTCTTGATGACGATCCGGCAAAGAGCGGCAAAGTAATCCATGGTTTGAAAGTGCTCGCAGCCAACGGAGACTTAACCGCGTTGTGTAAGCAACATCAGGTCGATGAGTTGCTGATCTCGAGTTCGAAGATGCCTGATGACCGTGTTCAGGAGATCGTGGCGCGCTGCAATGAAAAAGACATTACAGTGCGGCGTATGCGGATAACGATTGAGGAGTTGAGGCCGGACTTCTATGGCTGAAGTAGCACATATTGACTCCACGAAGCCGCTCGTCCGGGTCTTCATGGTCTTAGGCGTTGGGCTGTTCCTGTTTGCCGCCTTTTTTATTGCCCGCTGGTATATCGGCAATACCCTGGCGGAATATCACAACTCTGCAGAAGACGGACTCGAGGGAGTAGAACGAGCTATTTCCTGGGCGCCCAGCGATCCGTTAACTCACTGGAGACTCGGAGCAATCGCCCAAAGGCAGTTGCCGCCAGATCAACTGCAACAGGTTGTCGATGAGTATGAAAAAGCTACCAGCCTATCTCCAAACGACTATCGTTTTTGGATGGCGTTGGGGACTGCCCTCGAGCAATTGGGCGAAGTCGAAAGGGGAGAGAAGGCGTTGCGACGGGCTACGGAGCTCGCTCCGTCCTATGCGTATCCGCGTTGGTATCTAGGAAACCTGCTCGTGCGCAGCGGTCGGTATGATGAAGCCTTCGCTGAACTCCGTCGTGCCGCTGACGCTGATCCTGAACTCAGAGGTCAACTACTCAATCTTACCTGGGCCATCAACAACAAAGACCTGGACTCCATGGTTCAGGCCGTAGGCGACTCCGCCAACGCCCGCGCAGAGTTGGGAGCGTATCTGGTCGGCAGGCAACGGTTTGACGATGGGATCCTCTTGTGGCAGCGCCTAAGTGAAAACGATAAACGAGCGAATAGAAGCCATGGCGAGGTCATCATTCGTGCACTGATTGGAGCCAAGCGGTTTCATCAGGCCACTGAGGTAGCCAATGATCTGGTCCCCTCAGATTCTTATAAGGCAAAAGAAGGGGTGTTTATCGACGGCGACTTCGACGCCAACCTGAGCCCTCAAACCGGATCTGTGTTCGGTTGGCAGGTAAAATCATTACCTCAGGCCCAGGTTGGCATTGATCCCGAGCGCGGTCACAACAGCCCGAGAGCATTAAGAATTGTTTTCCATGCACCTTCACGTTTGGACTCGATCAGCGTGTCTCAACTTGTGCCAGTGAAGCCCGATAGTGAATACGAATTTGAGTATTACGTTAAATCTCACGAACTTCACAGTGCCTCGACTCCCCGAGTTGAGATTTCTGATGCTACTGATGGAAAAGGTTTGGCAGCTTCCGAGCAGGCGCCGACCGGAAACTCTGAATGGCAGCGAATGGCTTTTACTTTTAAGACTGGCGCAAAAACGGAGGCAGTGACGTTCAGAATCACCAGGCCGTCCTGCGGTGATGAACCGGTCTGCCCGATTTTTGGCACAGTGTGGTATGACGACTTCAACCTCAAGCGCAAAAATTAGTCCCGCAAGCGACGACAGCCTGACGACCTCCGGCTCATCGCCGGAGCTGCCGGTTCGACAGCCCGTCGAGCCCACGGTTTATCGGGTCCAACATACATTGGCCAGCAGGTTTATATTTCTCAACCTTTGTGTAGCGATTGTTCTCTCGGCCCTCGCTTTTGGAACGGTACATTACTGGGCATTAACACTCTTCACGCTAGGCGCTCTGGCCATTGTCATCCTCTGGGTTGTTGACGCCTGGGTACTGGGAAAGCTACGCATCAGTCGAAATCCTTTGCAGATTCCGTTGCTGGGTATGTTCGCTCTGGGTTTGATACAGCTGCTGCCGTTAGGTGAAAGCCCTGCCGGCGCTGTGCTCAAGATGCCGGCTGTCAGGACTCTTTCTCTCGATGCCTACGCGACCAGGATGGTGCTGGCCCAGGTGGCTACGCTGTTGATCTATTTCGCGACGACTCTCGTCTTTACAGATTCACCTCATCGGCTCAGATTGCTGGTTCGCTCCATTATTATTTTTGGTTTCTTCCTGGCGATCTTTGGGCTGACCCAGTCGTTCGTGAGTCCCACGAAAGTCTATTGGGTTAGGGAACTCAGTCAGAGCACTGCCTTTGGTCCTTTCATCAATCGCCATCATTTTGCTGGTTACATGGAACTGACGCTGGGTCTGCCACTCGGCTTGCTTCTAGCCGGATCCCTGGAAAAAGAGAAAAGATTTATCTACTTGTTTGCAGCCCTGCTGATGGGCGTGGCCCTGATCATGACCAATTCCAGAGGGGGAATCATAAGCGTCGTGTCGGAAGTGCTTTTCCTGCTCGCGCTGACAATGTTTCGCAGGCGTAAGCGAAAAGAAGCTACTGACAGATCGCAACGCATTAGAAACGCGGCCCTGCGTAGTGCGCTCGCCCTTGCTTTAATCGTAGGACTGTTCGCCGGAGTGGTGTGGCTTGGAGGAGAGTCGGTTTTGAGCCGGTTTGTCGGCACAGTTAATTCAGACGACCCAACTACTGGACGTGCTCACTTTTGGAGTGTGACGACTGACATCATCAAGGAGCACCCGATTCTTGGAATTGGTCTGGGTGCTTTCCCTGTGGTTTATACGCGCTACGATTCGCGCAACGGCCTCTATCGATTGGAACAGGCGCACAACGATTACCTCCAGGTATTATCGGATGGCGGTATCGTCGGAGGGGTGTTGGGGCTTCTCTTTGTCGTGCTGTTGTTCCGGATGGGATTTGCCAGACGGGAATCTCGGGACGATTTTCGAAGTGGTGTTGCGATTGGTGCTTTGGCCGGATGTTTTGCTGTTCTGGTCCATAGCTTTTTTGATTTCACGTTGCATACAACTTCGAACGCTTTATTGTTTCTAGTGTTGGCTGCGCTTGCCACGATGAATGGACGCGTAGAACAGCCTGCAACTTCGCGTAGGCGTCGGCGAAGCCGCCACAGCAGTTCAGAGCCAATATTGATCCGGCCGAAAACGTAAACAGCTAAAGCTTGAACTCTAAACTGCCAGCCTCTGAATTCTAGACTTCTCCCATGTATGAGTTCAGGCAACCCCTGTTACGTGTAGTATGATTGGCGTAGATAGACCTTCTTAACGTAGCTTTCCCCTAGAGTGTGAATCACAAGGAGATGCCACAAGTGGCCTCGGCGGCTTCTGCCAAAATTGAAGTGGATGAGAACAACCCCTCGGCCGGCTATTCGTCCGTTCCGAGTCTTTGCCTGGCGGCCACCTTAAAGCACGCCAAACCTGATTCGCTGAATCATAAAATCGGCGGTAAGTGGATCAATTTTAGCGCGGAAATTTTCGTCGAACGGGTTCGTCACGTCGCGCTCGGCCTTGCGGCCCTGGGTATTCGGCGTGGAGATCGGGTCGCGTTGCTTTCCGAGAATCGTCCGGAGTGGTCAATCACTGATCTGGCTATCCTGAGTTTAGGTGCTATTAACGTTCCTATTTACACCACACAGGCTATCGATCAAATCCGCTATATTCTTACCGACTCAGGTGCTCGTGCCATCTTCCTCTCAAACCGAAGGCTTTATAAGCATGCACGACCGGCGCTTGACCGTTTGGGTTTTCTGGAAAACCTGATCTTCTTCGACGCCGAAGGATCTGAAGGAGTGGATCGGGCGATGACCCTCGATGCCTTGGAAGCGGAAGGTCGTGAACAGGCGCGTCATAAGCCGTTGGCATTCGCCGAGTATTTGAGTGCGGTGCGGCCACAGGACCTGGCTACTATCATCTACACCTCGGGAACAACAGGCGAGCCTAAGGGCGTGATGTTGAGCCATCACAACTTCATTTCCAACATATTGGCCATTACCGATGGACTGCCGATCTCGTCCACCGACGTCGCTCTCTCAGTTCTTCCCTTGTCGCACATCTTTGAACGAACCGGTTTCTACGTCTTTTGTTACAACGGGATGTCGGTTTACTACGCGGCTTCGTTCGATCAAGTTGGCGAAAATCTGCGCGAGGTGCGCCCCACGGTAATGACTGCGGTGCCGCGCCTTTTTGAGAAGGTCTATCACCGCATTGTAAAGAAGGGAATGTCGGAGAAGGGATGGAAGCGCAAAGTATTTATGCGCGCCCTGGCTGTTGGTCAGCGATATGCGGAACTGAAAGACAAGAATCAGCGAGTTCCCAGGACACTTGCTATGCAGCAGAGGATCGCCAGTCGTCTTGTATTCTCAAAGTGGCGCGAAGGAGTCGGCGGCCGTTTGCGATATTTTGTCTCAGGCGGCGCCCCGCTCTCTCCCGCTCTGTCTTACGCTTTTCTCGCTGCGGGGATTCCGGTTCTGCAGGGATATGGCGCCACCGAAACGTGCATCGTTTCGGCAAACCGCCCCGACAGCAATCATGTCGGCTCAGTGGGTTTGCCATTTGACGGTATTGAACTGGCAATTGCTGAAGATGGCGAGATCCTGATTCGTGGTCCCAATGTTATGCAGGGCTACTACGGTCAACCTGAGGCAACCGCAGCGGTCATGAAAGATGGATGGTTTGCGACCGGCGATGTCGGACATCTCGATGAGCTCGGTCGCCTGTACATCACGGATCGCAAGAAGGATTTGTTTAAGCTCTCGAACGGCAAATATGTAGCACCACAACTGATCGAGAGTTTCATCAAGCAAAGCGAATTCGTTAGTCAGGTGGTTGTTGTAGGCACTGGTCGCAAGCAACCTGCGGCCTTGATCGTACCGGAATGGGAAGCGGTGAAGCAGGGACTCTCGGCGCAAGGAGAAGAGTTCCCACAGGATCGCGAAGAACTCAGTCAGCTACCGGCGGCTATCAAAATGGTCCAACGCGACGTCGCCGCACTCACTGGCGAACTTGCCGACTATGAGCGCATTCGCCGCATCGCACTACTTCCGGACGAGTTCAGCATCGATAACGGCGAATTAACTCCAACGTTAAAAGTTAAGCGCCGAGTCATCGACGAGAGATTTGGGGAGTTGATCGAAGCGCTTTATTCCTAGTCCCTTACGACGCTCGGCTGGCGATGTAAGTTAATTCAACAAACGTCGGCGATGGGGTTCGCCAATAGATTATCCTACGGGGATTGATGACTCCTAATCATTGCGGCGCTCGTCGCGGGATGATTAGGAGTTTTGCATAGAGGAGTTACCGACTCAGAGGAAAGGTCGAAAAACTCTTACCGACTGCTCGAAGAAAGAGTACTGCAAGCGAATTCGATCTTCCCTTGTCGACGCATGCACATTATTTCCCGGGCCCCGAGCATGAGCCACACTACTGAAATACTTCTCGCGCTGTTTGTTATTCTCCTGGCGGCCAAACTAGGGGCCGAACTATTTGAGCGTTTGCGCCAGCCTGCCGTCGTCGGTGAAATCCTTGCCGGAGTGATAATAGGCCCAAGCGTACTCGGGTTGGTCGCGCCGTCCGAGTTCATCAGCTTGCTGGCTGAAATTGGGGTTATCTTTTTGCTCTTCACCGTCGGGCTCGGGACCAAGCCTTCCACCATCTTTAGCGTAGGAAAAACTGCACTGTTGGTAGCTGTGCTCGGCGTGGCCTTGCCATTAGTGGGCGGCTGGTTGTTGATGCGAATTTGGGGCGAAACCAATATTAGAGCACTGTTTGTGGGCACCGCTTTAGTGGCTACTTCGGTAGGCATCACTGCGAGAGTGCTGTCCGGGTTCGGACTCGTCAATACGCTGGTGGCTCGGATAATCCTGGGTGCGGCAGTAATCGACGATATTCTCGGTCTGTTGGTGCTTTCAGTGGTGGCCAGCAGTTCAACTGGGGAAATCAATTATGTAAAGATCGGCACTACGGCGTTGTTGGCCGTGGCCTTCACGGCTTTCATAGCGCTGATCGGTGCGCGCGTGATCACGCGCTTGGCCCCACGTATCGAAAGTCTGCGAATAGGTGAGTCGCCTTTCATCGTCGGAGTGGTGCTGTGTCTCGGATTAGCGGCCGCTGTGTCATTCATTGGAGTCGCGGCCATCATTGGGGCCTTCCTTGCCGGAATGGCGATGGCCGAGGCGAGTGAAGGCAACAGGCGAGTTCACATCCAGACCAACGCGGTAATGGAGTTTGTTGTGCCATTCTTCCTCGTCAACATCGGAATGCAGTTACAGTTGTCGGTGTTCCGAGACTCGTCGCTGGTGGTGCTGGCGCTGGCGGTAACGCTGGTTGCCCTGGTTACTAAATTGATCGGATGCGGCGCGGGTGCGTGGTCTTTGGGTATGAAAAAAGCAGCACAGGTAGGCGTTGGCATGATGCCGCGCGGTGAAGTGGGAATTGTGGTCGCACAAATCGGACTCAGCCTGGCTGTAATTGATGACAGACTCTACGCGGTGGTCCTGTTCATGGCTGTGGCCACAACTTTAATTGCGCCGCCCTTGCTTAGCCTGCTGTTCAAAAAAGAAGCTGCAGTTCAGAATCGCGCACTTGAACAGGGCGCTTCAGACTGATTTAACATCCAGTTAAGTCTGAGTTCATCCGACATCAATAGTCTGAGCTACGCTTTTAACACCTGCGGGAGGTTCACCATGCGAAGTCCACGTAAATTCGGATTGATTGTGATGCTCTTAGCAATCTTCCAGCTACTTGCCGCTATCGACGGAAGGGGTCAAACGGTTTCCACGGTCTCTGCTGCGACGGTCCAGGACGCCTCCATAATCAAAACCCACGTCTCCTCCGGGACAACCAAGAGCGAGTCGACTGAAACGGCACGGATTGCCGCGATGGAAGAAACGCTGCGACAACAAGGCGCCCAGCTCGCTGAGCTCCGCAAGCTGTTGGTAGAGCAGCAGGAAACCATCAAGCTATTGGCGGGGAAGTTAAGTGCCGGACCTGCGACATCCCATGAAGCCGTTGCGGCAAACGACAGAGCCAAAGACGAGGTCATAAACACGCCAGTTGCTGCTGAACCACAATTGCCTTCAACTGATGATCGTTTGAAAGGGATCGAAACCCGCGTGGCGGAGATTGGACCAGTGAGGTTCAGCGGGGACGTACGCGTGCGGTCCGAGTCCTTTTTTGGACTGACAAATACGCTGGCGAGCGCCACTAATCCCGAAGTGTTCGGGAATGATTTGAGTTACCGGCATCGCATGCGCATTCGGGCTCGACTCTCAATTAGGGGAAGTATCGGGCAACAATTTGATTGGGGGCTGCGGCTTTCTACCGGCAGTTTTGCTGACACTATTTCCGGTAACCAAACAGTGACGGATTTTTTCAACCACAAACCTTTTGCGTTGGATCAGGCTTTTATTACCTATAAACCTAAGAGTGTTCCGGGCTTGCGTATCCAGGGGGGCAAGTTTGAACCGTCGTGGGCGTTTACAGAGTTGACGTTTGACAACGAAGTACAATTCGAAGGTCTAAACGAATCCTATACACGCACGTTCAAAAAGTCGGCGGTCAAAGAACTGAGTTTCCTCGCCTGGCAGCTCCCAACGCTCGAGCGCAATTCGGCCTTTGTTCGAAACTCCGATGGCACGATTAATATCGATCAGTCTCGCCGCGATGGCCGTGACCTGGCGCTTTTTGGAGGTCAGGTTCGCACCCGGATAGAACCGAACTCAAAAGTAGCACTCAGCTTGTCGATAGCTGATTTCTATTTTGCAGGTACTCAGTTCATTTCTCCAATACAGGTGTTCGGAACGCAGTTGTTGCTACCGGTAACCTTCACAATTCCCGCTACCAGTACTACGCCCGCGCAGGTCGTAACCACTCAAGTGTCGATACCGCGTGATCTGCTGGTTGCTGGCAATGCTAACCTCGGCGTCAGCACTGCCAGTAACAACGCCATCAATCGCGACGGTCGGCTCGCCTCTGGCTTCAACCTTGTCGATCTACTTGCGCGTCTCGATCTTAAATACAGCAAGCGATTCCCCGTCACGATTCTTCTCGATCTCGTAACCAATACGCAGACCCACGACGTTGTTCGTGCGGGCCCCGGCGGCGTGGATCAGATTCTGCCCAATCATGAAAACCAGGGCTTTTGGGGTGAAGTTCAGGTGGGACAAACCAGAGCAGCGGGCGACTTTTCTTTTGGGTACACCTTCATGCGAATTGAAAAGGATGCAGTGCTCACGCCATTTAATTTTTCTGATGTAACTCAACAGTCCGACATGCGTGCGCATCGTATTGCTTTTGCGTACGCGGTGGATCCTCGGGTAATTTTTGCGGTCACTGGAATATTCACGCAACGGGCAAATGGGTTATTTGGTCCATTTCAGCCAACGCCTTTAGGCTCGCTGGATCGTACTACCACGCGACTTCAATTCGATACGACCTTTAGATTTTAGAGTTCGAAAGGTTTCGCCGCATTGGATGAGCATTCGAGATCGCATGCATTGCGAAGTGCTTGCTGAAGGGTTGCTGGTTGCATCACGTAATCAATATTTAAGTTGTCAGTAACGGACATTTAGCATACCCAAGGCAAAGTGCCCAGCAGATACTCGTTCAAGTCATTCGCGTCAGCGTCACTTGGAGAGCTACTGAATCGCTATCGTGAATCGAATCCCTCTGTGCCGAAGGGTTTTGGGGAGCCTCCCGGCAGGTTGAAAATACAGAGAAAGATTCGACTTGTAATGTGTATTCCCGCCAACTACACCTAACCCATCCGGAAGGTTTACTCCGAATGCGTTGCGGCCCACTTTGCTCCTTTTAGCCCCGGCGGATTTGCCGACCTGCCGGGGCGTTTTTCTGACCTGTTCAATCCCAGGTGCTTTTCAAGGCACTTCACACATTTAGGAAAAACTTCACCTACCCTTAATCAAGGCTTAATACTCCTCCGCCATCGTGATGGAACTTGGATCGATCCT
>DASSCG010000024.1:0-2948 GCA_035697925.1 Pyrinomonadaceae bacterium | reverse complement strand
CGGGATCGGAGCTTTAATGCTCGGCCTGCTGGGATTCATCATCAGGCGAGACGTTAGGACGAAGTTTTGGGCTGCAACAGTAGTTATTGGGCTGGCGTTAGCGCTGGGTCGCTATTGGCCGTTCAAACTGTACGACCTTATTTACTACCTACCGATTCTTAACCTGTTTCGAGTTCCCGCCAGGCATTTGATGGAGGTTGATTTCGCACTTGCGGTGCTTGCCGGCCGAGGCCTCGCTGCGATCCAGGCGCCGGTTGATCGCGAAAAGGCAAAACGGTGGTCCATAGCTGTTGGTTTATCTCTGTTAGTGCTGACCATTCTCGTCGTAACCGCTGGCAGACCCGCGGATTTCCGACTTGGACGCGAAGCTCCTTTGTCGCTGCTACGTGCTCCGGAGCTTTTTCTTCCGATTGTCTTTGCGGTTTTGAGTGCGTGGACGATTTATAGTTTTTCCCGCCGCAGAGATCGCAGGTCAATGTTACTGACTCTCGCGGTGGTCTCATTGGATCTAATTGTCTGGGGTCAGTCGAGCGGATGGCGCGTGTCTAGCATACGTGCAGGTGACGAATATTGGGATGCACCCGAAACAGTAAAGTCACTAAGGTCATTGTCGCAGGATACTCTTGCTCCATACCGAATTCTCACAACGCCTCACTCATTCGATCCGTCCGCGCCTCCGATTAGCCCAACAGTTTCAGGTTCGACTGACTCAACACTGTGGACCCAGCCCGATGTTTACATGTTGTATGGAATTGAGAATGCAGCTGGCTACGACGGTTTCGGCTTAGCGCGTTATAGCCGGCTCGCCGGGGACATGAAAGTATGGGGTGAACTGAGCGATCCCGACCGGTCTCTGCGTAGCGACAATCGCGAGATTGATATCTTGAACGTTCGCTACGTTCTTTCTGTACGCCCAAAGCCTGGCAGCCGCCATCTTGTCGAGGCCCAGTCGCCGTCCGAGACAACTGCAAAGCCTTCCACACCCGCGACGCAAATATTGGGAGAGACGAAGTTTGCAGAAAGTGATCTGGGACTGCCTAGTCTTGGCGCCGGCAAGCGTTTGGAATTCAGCCTGCCTCCGGCGACAGTCGATCGTGTTGCCTTACTCACAAACATGTCGTGGTCCGAAACCGTGCCTGACGGGACAGTGGTTGGACATGTACGTTTAAGCGCCAGCGATGGTCGAAACTTCGATCTTCCATTGCAAGCAGGTAGGGATACTTCTGAGTGGGCATATGATCGCCCGGACATTCGTCGACGAATTCGGCACAGCCGCGCAAAGGTAGGAACTAGTTACTCGGTAGACGGAGCGCAGGGAAAATATGAAGCACACACCTACCTCGCAATGCTGTCGCTGCCGGAGAAATCGACTATCACGAGTGGTCAGATCGAGGTAGAACCTTCAACCCTCTCGCCTGATCTTCTTCTCAGCGTATTTCGAGTCTCTTTGATCGATTCAACTGATGGCAAGGCCTTTCCCCTACAACGTGAGTGGATTGCCGAAGGCCCAACATCGGAGTCCAAGTCTGCAACCGCGCAGCCGGCAGATAGCCGTTGGCGTCTGGTTACCCGAACATCACAGGTCGATATCTACGAAAACGGACGCGCTCTGCCGCGCGCGTGGTTAGTAACCAGTGCTATGGCTCTACCTGAGCAAGCAATTCTGGATGTGATTCGGACCGGAAAGTTACCCGACGGACGACATTGGGATCCGCAGAGGATGGGTTTGATCGAGACAGAGGTGGGCTTGAATTCATCAGAAGGCTCGTCAAATCCTGCGGCAAACATAACGAAGCATGAACCAAATCGAATCGAAGTAAAGACGGCATCGATGTCACCGGTGATTCTCGTGGTGAGCGAGAACCACTATCCGGGTTGGCGCTCTTATGTTGACGGCCAGCCCGTGGAGACTCTTCGCATTAACTACAACCAACGTGGTGTGCTGCTGCCCGCTGGCGAACACACCATCGAAATGGTTTATCGACCGAAGTCGCTATTGCTGGGGCTGGTTGTTAGTTTGCTGACTGCTGCCTTGCTGGGATTCTGGTGGACTGGGCTTGTTGAGAGAAAGAGCTCGAAGACCAAATGACAAATGAGAAATGACAAATGACAAATAGCTCGTTTCGGCCCGACTAATTACGATTCGACCACAAAGGAATGTCTTAGTGTTCCGGAGCCAAAGTCTTCAAACCATGCCACGTGCTCAGCGACCATATCGAACTCGACAATGTATTGCCCTGGTTTGCGAGGTGCCCTTAAAACAATATTAGTGCGTTGCACTTCGCTGGGCTCGAGATCGCGTGAAAGGTCTGCACGACCATAGTCCCAGATAAGCTCTTCTTCGTCTGACCGAAGCAAGTGTGCTCCGAGTTGTACAGCCCCTTTGCCACTCGGATCTTCGCCAACGGCAGGCCAGGGTGTTAGACCAGCGTTTTGAACGAGGATTGAAAATCGGAGTTCATCGCCGGCTTTGATGGTTGACGGACCACTGTCAAGCGTGAGCTCGGCGATGTAATGGTGGAGCACATCTTTTTCCGCTTGGGCAGCGCTCTTCCGACAAACCAAAACCGCGCGTTCGTTTTTCACCTCAAAGACGTCGATGCTATCAAAGCCTGTGTTTCGAAGCAGTGCTTGTAGCGCTTCGACACTCGGTAAGAACCAGTTAAAGACTTGCTCCTTGGCGGCCTGTGGGTTCTCGACGAGCGCGAGCGCGTGCAGACGCATCTGGCTTTCACCCAATGGATGTGTGAATGATGCAGGAGTCCGTTCTGGCGGCATAATAGCGGTTTCAATTATCAGCAGCTCTCGAGTCACCTTGTACAGATTTTCAAGTGCCAGAACTAAGTGCTTGAGGTGATAGATAAGACCAAGCGCGAGTGTAATGTCGAACTGCCCTACTGAACGTTGATCTAATTCGTATACGTTCATGCGACGAAATTCAACCTCAA
>DASSCG010000023.1:0-3849 GCA_035697925.1 Pyrinomonadaceae bacterium | reverse complement strand
TTTTAATACTGCTGGTCGTCGCGGCCGTGGCCGGAATCCTTGCGTGGCTTACAAAATAAGCGAAACAAAGACGCCAAGTGGTCGATGAGGCAGCGACTAACGAGGTACGCAACGCGGGCCTAGTGGTTGGTCCATAACGTTGTCATAGGAATTTCCAATGGCGAAGTCCGACCAGGGCTGAGCGCCATACGCCGAGTTGACGCAGCATGCCTAGAGTATCTGTTACTGACCAGTCTTCAACGATTAGACCATCTTGGAATCTGCTGATTGTTATGCCGTTAATGTGAACCGACTTGCCGAAGCTCTTTCCTGAAAGGACGAATCGTGAAGTTACACGATCGCTGTCTGTTAGTTGCTCTTTAACTACGACATCAAGATCAGAAAGAATCTTTGTATATAGCTCGACGGACCGGCGAACACCGTCCAGCCCTTGAAACTTCATCCCATTGACGTGGTCGACGAATTTCGGGCTGTAATATCGAGTGAGTGAGTCAAGCGCTTTACCGGAGCACACGCGTTCAAGTGCGTCTTTGGCGCTTGCAGCGAGGCTCTTGCCATCCTGAACTTCACATTCAAATGGATTCTTCAACTCAATCTCTCCCTTCATGGACCGCCAACCCGCGAAACGACTATTTTCTTGCGACTTCAATGAACGTTTGTGCTGCTCGGCTGAGGTGTTTGTCTTTTCGATAAACAATTTTTAGCTCGCGCCGGATCTCAACGTTTCGTATCTTTACGGCAACCAAAGTCTTCGCCTTCAAGTCAGTCTCAGCGGCGAACGCGGAAATGAATGCAATGCCGAGCCCATTCTGCACTGCCTTTTTGACAGACTCCGGATTCTCGATTTCCATAATTGACTCCGCGTCGACACGGAGTTTCCGCAGGTGGGCAGCAACGACGGCTCTCGTGGCTGAGCCTTGCTCGCGGAAAATAAATTTCTCACTGGAGAGATCCTGAGCGGTTACGCTTCTCTTTCTAGCAAGACGGTGATCGAGAGGCACAATAAGAATTATCTCGTCGGTGATCCACGGCAACACATCAACTTCATCACCAGCCAAATGTCCCCCGACGAAGCCGAAATCAAATTCATTTCGGATTACTCCCTCCTCAATTTGACGGGTGTCTTTGACTGCGAGGTGGACGTCTATTTTTGGGTAACGCTTTTTGAAATGAGCAATCGTTCGCGGAATAAGATACATCCCTGGCGTGGTGCTGGCCCCGATTCGCAGTGCTCCTCGTTCCAGTCCTTTTAGCTCATCGATGGCATGACGTGCATCGTCCATCGCTGCGATAACTCGGGTGGCGTATGGAATAAGCAGTTGGCCGGCTTCAGTAAGTGCGACCTTCTTTCCGAGGTGTTCGAAGAGCTTCGATCCCAGGTCGTGTTCCAGTTGGCGAATACGCACGGAAACACTAGGTTGGCTGAGGTAAACCTCCTCACCCGCACGCGTGAAGTTTAAGTGCTTAGCAACGCTTAAGAAAACTTGTAAGTCACGGACATCCATCGTCATTGCGAACCGCTATCGTAATCATTGGAACAATTCACTTCACCAATGATTCGAAGAATACTAACATGGTCGCGCTTAGGTCGTTCCTGTCTAATGACAAGCACCTCCACCATCGCGGAACCCAACCTCGGTATGCGCGAGTACCCGGTTCACCCGATTCTGTCGTCATTTGTGAAATGCATCTGGTCGCAGGAGAGTGACCGAACAATCTTCAACGGAGGGCGGGAAAGAATCCTGCCTGATAGTTGCGTCGAACTCGTGATTCATTTCCAGGATCCGTTCATTACCCATTTTCCCGACGGATGCACCGCTTCTCAGCCGCAGAGTTTTGTCGTTGGACAGATGAAGCGATTCCTGGAGATTGAACCTGCAGGCCGAATGGGATTCATTGCAGTTCGGTTTCGGGCCCGAGGCGCATATCTGTTTTTTCAGAGACCACTCAGTGAGGTGGCGGCAGGAGTCGTCGATCTCGAAGACATCTGGAAGCAACGTGCGCGCGAGCTGACGGAGCGCATCGCTCTCGCTGGCGAAATGACGGAGCGTGTGCGGATTATTGAGGAGGCGCTGCTTAGCTTGCTTGCGAAGAATGGACGCTATGACCGGACTGTTGACCAATGCCTCCAACTAGTTGATACCAACCGGGGACAGTTGAATGTCTCAGAACTGGCTGCCCATCTAGGTATCAGCAACCGGCAACTTTCGCGCCGATTTCAGCACGTAGTTGGGTTGAGTCCGAAGGAGTATGCGCGTGTTAGCAGGTTCCTACATGTCTTGAGCCTTTTGAACGCCAGATCACCTCAGACTCTGACTGAGATCGCTATGACGTGCGGCTATTTCGATCAGGCTCACTTCAATCATGAGTTTCGCGAGATGGCCGGAATGGCGCCCGGCGAGTTTTTCGACTTTCCTAACGTCGTGTTTTGACGTGGCCGATTTTTACAAGCATAAATTCTCCATCCGCGGCTATGATCCAATCAACAAGGCATAGGGTCTAAACGACGACCGATTCAGAGCGGGGGTCTGTATGTACGCAATCAAGTTAAGATTCAACATGCGACATGTTGTCCTGGTTGCAGTCATTCTCGGTTTGGCGCTCGTCATGCCAAATGGGGTCGACGGTCAGCAGGCCGCAACGAGCAAACCACCTGACCGGTCCGATCCCTTTAAACCAGTCCGGCAGTTGATCGGACAATGGGAAGGCGATTCACAAGGCAAGCCCGGCGTCGGGAGAATGGAGCGCGAATATGTCTTCGTGTTGAAAGAACGATTTGTTCGTGTCTCTAACAAGGCAGTCTACACACCACAGCAGAAAAACCCGAAAGGTGAAGTCCACGAAGATTTGGGCTTCATTGGTTATGATCGAGCCTTAAAGAAACTCAGCTTTCGCCAATTTCATGTTGAAGGGTTCGTGGTCCAGTACTCTTTGGAAAGCATTGCGGACGACGGCCGCAGTTTCGTCTTCACTAGCACGGCAATCGAGAATATAGCTACTGGTTGGCGTGCCCGCGAAACGTATCGGTTTCTAAGCAATGATGAGTTCATCGAAACGTTTGCCCTGGCTGGACCAGGGAAAGAATTCGAAACCTATTCGGAAACGCGATTCCGTCGGAAGCGGTAAGCACTATTCGACCTTCAATATCTGACTCACCTTTCATTTGGTCATCACCAACCTACCGCCCAGCGCCTAACCACTTTCCTCAAGGTGGAGTCGTCACATAAATACTATTGAAGTTCACTATCGTGATGATTGGAACAATTCATTTTAACAATCGGGTCGCCTTGTCTATCCTGCAAGCATTTGGAAGTCTGATCTTCAGGGGAAAGCCATGACCGCTGTCAATCGTGACTCGAAGATAACGGCTTTAGACACTGAGAGCGACGAGGTCTTACGCGAGTGGCGCGCATCGGCTTTCTACTGGCAAAAGCACGCAAATACTATCCGTACAATGTTCGATCCCGTGACGCAGGCCCTCATCGAGGATGCCGACATTATGGAGGGTGAAGCAGTACTGGATGTGGCGGGTGGTGCGGGAGAGCCTTCGTTAACGATTGCGGGTGTAGTTGGACCAACTGGTTCGGTGATCTATACCGATGCCGTGCAGGAAATGCTGGCCGCGGCCGAGAGTGAAGCGCAGCGCCGTGGACTAAAAAACATTACGTTCAAGCAATGCTCGGCTCAATCCCTGCCGTTTGAGAGTCAATCGTTTGACGCTGTGGTCTGCAGACTTGGAGCCATGTTCTTTCCTGATCCGGTGGCTGCGTTGCGTGAGATGTTGCGGGTAACAAAGCACGACGGCGTGATATCCCTTGCCGTTTGGGGCAAGAGTGAGCTGAACCCTTT
>DASSCG010000022.1:0-4739 GCA_035697925.1 Pyrinomonadaceae bacterium | reverse complement strand
CCAGCACGCGAATGTCCCCGGCCACGAAGCGTCTCATGACCTCCTCTTTCTCGGCTGACTTCATCTTTCCATGAACCAGTCCGACCGGATACTTAGGAAAGACTTTGTCGCGCAGATACTCATAACGCTTCGTTGCGTCTTTGAGATCCATTTTCTCCGACTCTTCGACCAGGGGATAGACAACGTAAATCTGCCTTCCTGCCTTGAGTTCGCGGGTCAGGAGTTGCTTCACCTCCTGACGGTCGTCGGGGTTATCGGCGAAAACCTTAGTCACAATCGGAGTTCTTCCTGGAGGCATTTCATCGATGACGGACACCTCCAAATCTCCGTACACTGTCATGGCGAGAGAGCGGGGAATGGGCGTGGCAGTCATGACTAAAACGTCCGGGTTGAAGCCGCGTGCCCGCAACTCGGCGCGTTGCATCACACCGAATCGATGTTGCTCGTCAATTACCACCAAACCCAATTTGCTAAATGAAACTGACTCTTGGACTAGCGCGTGAGTTCCAATGGCTGCGTGAATCTCTCCAGCTGCCAAACTTACGTGCAGAGCTCGCTTTTCAGCGGCCCGAAGTGAGCCCGTTAAGAGTTCAACTCGATAAGGAGTTTTAGCCAGGAGCCGCTTGATGTTTCGAGCGTGTTGCTCAGCTAGAATTTCGGTTGGCGCCATCAATGCCGTTTGGAATCCATTTTCCATCGCGGCAATCATCGCAATCAGCGCAACGATAGTCTTGCCACTGCCGACATCTCCTTGTAGCAAACGATTCATTGGTGAATCGGATTGCATGTCCTGGAAAATTTGCTTAACCACGCTTCGTTGAGCGCCCGTTAGCTTGAAAGGCATGATCGAGGCGATGGTTTGCTTAACCGCGGCGTCAATCTTTACCTTGGCTCCTTTTTTCTCCTTAACTCTTTGACCGCGTTTTAATCCGATTCCCAACGCCAGCCAGAAAAAGTCTTCAAAAATAAGTCGGTGATGTGCTGGGCTACGAGCCCTTTCATAGTCAGATAGGGACACGGTCTCAGGCGGAAAGTGAATCTGACGAAAGGCTCTGGCCCGGCCTATGAGGCCCTGCCGCTTGAGTAGTTCCGCCGGAAGGGTTTCATTGATGGCGTCATCCGTTAGCAACTCTAAAGTCCCGTGAATAATCTCGCGGAGTTGTTTCGACGAAAGTTCGCCGAGTTTGCGATAGACCGGAACGCGCCGGCCCGCATGAACGGCTGCAAGCGCAGGATCGTCGGGATAATCGTCATCCAATTGACCGTTGACCGGAACTCCAGCTTCGGCGTCTATGCTTCTCTTTACGCTTGCCTGGCCCGAGACCGGCGGCAACATTTCCAATTCATCGCCAGGTTTATGTAAGCGCAGCGAGAAAGTCGCTCGCCGGTCATCCCATTCCCACTTCCCAAAGGTTATCAACCGAGTGCCCCGTGTAAGCCTTTTCATATAGTAGCCAACGATGTCGTGAGCATGTGCTCCAGAGATAAACCACCACACTACGACATCGCGTCCGGTTTTATTCTTGTCAGTTGCGACAATTTCAAAGATGAAGAGCTTCGGTTTGCCGTAGGCTCGCTTCTTTCCGACCTGATAGCCTGCCGCGTTTTTCACATAGAGCTCCAGCGAGGTCTCCATTCCGGTTGTCAAATCACTGATGCGAGCGAGGTTGGAGCGATCCTCATATCTCATGGGGAGGTAGGACAGAAGATCCTCTACGCTAGCTTCGCCGGACTTGTGTTTTCCGCGGTGTGACGTTAATGCTGATGCCAGTTTGCGTGAAGTAGTTTGGCCTAGCCGAGCAATTCGAAACTTGTATAGTTCGTGGACAGGTGTCTCGAGCGTGAGAGGAGCGGACATGGATGATGAGAATAGCATTTTCCATTTGTCATTACGCAACGGCAACAAACGGGGGAGTGCCCTATTTTTAAGAACGTGATTGAGATAAGGCGACCCACGAAATCACACGAAGTGTTTAGTGATATTTCGTTTGCTTTCGTGGATTGAACTCCTCGAAATGGGCCCGATCGAGCTAAACTCATGACGAGGATACGTTTCGAATGGTAGAGCGGCGACTAAGACGACACACTCCAAGGTAAGAATCTATGAGTCGGTTAGAATCGATGGCTGAGAAGATGTTGCGGGAAGCAATCGAAGCCGGAGAGTTTGATAATTTGCCAGGCAAGGGCGAGCCCGTCGACCTGAGAGAGAACCCGTTCGAAGATCCCGACCTGCGCGTTGTACACAAACTTCTTCGCGATGCAGGCTTTGCTCCCGCGTGGATAGAAGAGCGAAAAGACATCGATGCCACATTCGAAGCCGCTCGAAAGATTTTGATTCGAGCCTGGGAGATCTACCGGCCAGGAGGGGTTTCGGCCGATGAAACGGCTTGGCAAAGAAATGTCTTCGAGTTTCGCGAGAAGACCGCGGAACTCAACAGTCGCATCAGAATCTACAATCTGAAAGCGCCCTCAGATGTTTTTCAACGTAGGCTGATTGACACTGACAAGATCATCGAGGATGTCACGCGACGAGATCTTGAAAAGAGAGAAGGAACATCCTGATGGGTCGTGATAGCGAGGTTTCTCAATCAACACTGCAGAAATTGACTCAGCTGCGTCAGCCGCTCTTGCATGTACATAAAACCTTGTTGGAGCTGGAACGTGAGTCGTATGAACGAGCGCACGGGCGAATTGAAAACAGCTACCACGTTCTGCAGCTGGTAATGCACGATCCGTGGTTCGCCTGGCTGCATAGCCTGTCAGAGCTGGTAGTGAAGATCGATGAGATTTTGGATTCGAAGGAACCGGTAAAGGAAGGGGACGCCGTTGCCACTATTGATCAGGCGCGTGTCCTGCTCACACCTTCAGAGACGGGAAGTGGATTTCAGAAAAAATACTTCAGCTCCCTCCAGGAATCTCCTGATGTGGTACTCGCACACGCTGAAGTGGTGAAACAACTTGGCTTGGAACGCAATAGGCAGTAGCCCTTTTACCGGGCTACTGCCTATTTTGTTTTCGCTAGCAACCAGAACGCTAACGAGCAACCGATTCGGTTTGACCGCAGTACTGTTCAAAGGCGTTAGTTAGCTCCTGCGCTATCTCGCCGGGCCCCCTACCTTCGATTTGATGACGCTCCATCATGAAAACTAACTTCCCCTCTTTCAGCATGGCAATCGAAGGTGAAGATGGCGGATAGTCTGTGAAGTAATTTCGCGCTCTCTCGGTTGCTTCAATATCTGCACCGGCAAATACAGTAGCTAGTTTGTCTGGGCGAACATCATGTTGCAGCGCCTGAGCAATTCCCGGGCGAGCCTTCCCAGCGGCACAGCCGCAGATAGAATTCACCACCAGCATCAACGTTCCTTTGTGATTCTGCACCGCCTCATCTACTTGTTCAGGTGTTTTCAATTCCTCGAAGCCTAATCGTGTTAACTCCTCACGCATCGGTCGAATCATAATTTCCGGATATGGCATTGTTTATTTCTCCTATTCAAAAATGTGTTCGTAATTCTAGCACAGCGAGATTATTTACCTCGTGTTTGTCCAATACGTCATCTCAAATGCTTCGCCTACCAGCGTTTATCGAAGGCCATACTTATGGTTATTGAACGCGGATCGTCACCATCTCCGGCGATCACGATCTTCCAGACACTCCCAGCCAATGGGTAGCCGCCGAGCCTTTCCGCCCACTCGATAACCAGCACGGCCTCTTCATCCCGTAACAATTCATCGATGTCAACGGCGTGCGCTGCCGATGCGCCTTCATCGAGACGATACAGGTCAATGTGGTAAAGATTAAGCCTGCCGGCGTAGGGATTGACGAGAGTGAATGTCGGGCTCGTTACTTCTTCAGGATCCAGGTTCAGGCCCGCTGCGATTCCCTTTACCAATACTGTTTTTCCTGCGCCCAGTGGACCACTAAGTAAAAGGATTTCCCCACCATTTAGCTTTGCACCGATTTGGCGCCCGAGTTGGTAGGTTTCAGACGCATCGCGAGATGTCCATTCACCAGTTGGAATTTGGGTTTGCCTTGACGTGATCATTTGACTGAGCTGTCGCCGAAGCTATGGCGTCTCGCCCTCGTTATCCAGCTGTCGAATCGCCGCGCCGAAGTGTGTTTGAATGTCGGAAGCTACCATTGTCCGCATGCCGGCCTGCCTTGCCGCGAGATCGCCGGCAAGTCCCCCAATGTAAAGAGCAGCAATCGTTGCTGTAAGAGCATCGGCATTTTCACGCAACGTGGCGAAAGCCTGAGCGTTGAACCCAGCGATTAGTCCCGTCAGAGTGTCACCCGCACCGGCGGTTCCAAGGCCAGCGTTCCCAGTGGGGTTAATGAAGACTCGACCATCGGGAGCGGCAACCAGCGAGCGAGAACCCTTCAGAACCAGGATCAACTCGTGCTTAACTGCGAAATCGCGCGCCAGCTGGACACGATCACCCATCTCGGAGTTACCGGTCACCCCGATTAGCCTTTTCATCTCGCCGACATGTGGGGTTAGTACCAGAGGGTGATCCAGCGACCCACGCAACTCTGCAGGCCAGGGAGCCAGGCAGTTTAGACCGTCCGCGTCGATAACCACAGGAGTGGCCCGGTTCCGGACAATCGACTTCACGAAATTTCGGGTGCGCTCATCTTCTGCGGAAAGGCCGGGACCGATGGCAACTACAGTTGCTTTGGAGGCCAAGCGTTTCACATGGCCGAGTGCGTCATCGCTTACTGCGCCTCGATCTGTTTCTGC
>DASSCG010000021.1:0-4740 GCA_035697925.1 Pyrinomonadaceae bacterium | reverse complement strand
TGAGTGCCGCCTCGAGCAAAGTGTTGAGGGGATGACAAGGACTATGATTTCCTGAATACATCACGACAAAGTCCTGTGCGAGCCCATATCGGTTTCGGAAAGCTTGTCTGCCAGACTCGTCAAAGCTGACCTCGTCTCCATCAGCCCACGGCGGCAACACAACGATTCGGGATTCAAGAACGCCATAACCCAACACGCGTTCCTTCATAAACCGATCGAGTACTACGACTCGCGTAGAATGTTGCATGCTGTAACGCATCAACCGTTTGAGGAACTTTCCTGCGGCAGACTTCTCTTTTAGCCAACCGGCCGCAATCGCTTCGTCGGGATTAAGGTCCATCACCCACAAAAAGAATCGACCCCCTTTTGCCTGAACAAAGAGCGAGCCAAGAAGCGAGATCAGCGGAGGTGATGTCAAAGCCACCACGGCGTCAAACTTCGGTAATCGAAGCAATTGCAACGAACAGCTAAGCAGAAAGCTGACGAAATTTAGAGCTCTGCCCAACTTGGACTGTTTGCTAAACCCAAATGAGCGAATGCGAATAATCGAAATGCCTCGCCATGTCTCACGCGAAGCAAAGCGGCTGGTAGGATCGTCGTAACCTCGGTCGCCTGTGATTACTGTTACCTGGTGCCCTTCTCCTGCCAATCCAACAGCCAGTTGAGTTAGCTGTTGGGCCGTGGCCATCACATCAGGATAGAAACATTGGTTGAGGAGGAGCACCCTCATGAGAGTGATTGGCCGCTAATCAGCTGGAATTGCAGTTCGGCTGTTTACTGGCTCCCCTAAAATGCGTGGACGAAAATAGGCAACAGTCTTCTCCAACCCGGCCCTCAGTTGAATCGTCGGAGTCCAGCCAAGAAGTTTTTGCGCACGTGAAATATCAGGCTTGCGCTGCCTGGGATCGTCTTCCGGTAAAGGCATATGGACGAGCTCAGACTTTGACCTACAGACATCCATCACTTCGGTGGCCAGCTGACGAATGGTGAACTCGACCGGATTCCCCAGATTCACTGGCTCATGGAAGTCCTGGGAGTTCATTAACTTGATGAGAGCGTTCACCAGGTCATCGACATAACAGAAGGATCGCGTTTGCTCTCCTTCGCCATACAAGGTGAGCGGCTGGCCACGCAGGGCTTGCACTACAAAGTTTGAAACTACGCGTCCGTCATTTTCCAACATTCTTGGACCATAGGTGTTGAAGATTCGCGCAATTCGCGTGTCAACATTATTTTGGCGGTGGTAATCCATCATTAAAGTCTCGGCAATGCGTTTACCCTCGTCGTAACAAGAGCGCGTTCCGATTGGGTTCACATTGCCCCAATAATCTTCCGTTTGTGGGTGGATCAGCGGATCACCGTAAACCTCTGACGTAGATGCCTGCAGAATTCTTGCCCGCACTCGCTTGGCGAGTCCCAGCATGTTGATCATTCCCATCACGCTGGTCTTCACAGTCTTCACAGGGTTGTATTGATAGTGAATTGGCGACGCCGGGCAGGCGAGGTTGTAGATTTGATCTACCTCGAGGAGTATCGGCTCAATGACATCATGGCGCACCAGCTCGAATCGCAAATTATCAAGCAAGTGAAATATATTTTCGCGACGCCCGGTAAAAAAATTATCCAGGCAAATAACATCATGCCCTTCGTTGATTAGTTGTTCACATAGATGTGAGCCGATAAAACCAGCACCGCCGGTTACAAGGATTCTCATGCTGCTCTCTTTAATCCGGTTTGATTAATGGAACTCGATCAGGGGAATAGGCGATCGGGCTCTAAATGGACATCGCGTATCAGGGAATACGGCCTACGTTTAAAACCTCGTGACTATCACGCGATAAAGCCTCGAGATCAGACTGCACCATTTCTTTGATTAGACCCTCAAAGGTGTATTTAGGCCTCCAGCCCAAAACGTCGCGAGCTTTTGATGCGTCGCCTACTAACTGATCGACTTCGGCGGGCCGACGAAATCGTTCGTCTACTACCACGTACTCTTCGTAGTCCAGATCCACTTCCGCAAACGCACGTTCGCAAAACTCCCGAACGCTGTGTGACTCTCCAGTCGCAACTACATAGTCGTCCGGCTGGGGTTGTTGCAGCATTAAAACCATTGCATGTACGTAGTCCTTGGCGTGACCCCAATCGCGCTGCGCTTCCAGGTTGCCGAGTCGCAGCTCATTAGCGAGACCTAGTTTTATCTTGGCAACGGTATGACTGATCTTGCGCGTTACGAATTCGAATCCGCGACGCGGCCCTTCGTGATTGAAGAGAATGCCGCTCACGCAGAACATATCGTAGGCTTCGCGGTAATTCCGGGTTAGATCAAAACCTGCGACCTTGCTAATCCCATAAGGGCTGCGAGGATGAAATGGCGTTGACTCGCGTTGCGGAACTTCTCGTACCTTTCCGAACATTTCGCTGGAGCCTGCAAAGTAGAAACGGCAATGGGGCCGTAGCTCGCGCAACGCCGCCAGCATATAGTGAGTTCCGTTGATGTTCGTATTCATTGTGGAGAAGCCATCGGCAAAGCTCTCCGCCACGAAACTCTGGGCCGCGAGGTGATAGCATTCATCAAAGTCGTAACGGCTCACGATATGAAAAATGCTGGGATAGCTTTCAAGGCTGGCCGGGTGGAGTGTGATCTGGTCCAGGAGATGAGCAATTCGCTCAGTCCTTCTCTGCGGAGCTTCCAACGCTACCCGCCGAACGAGGCCGTGAACCTCATACCCACGTGCAAGTAGCTCCTCCGCCAGATAACTGCCGTCCTGGCCTGTGATCCCTGTGATAAGCGCTTTTTTAGTCATATCGCGTGTACTGAGTGCCGAGTGCTGAGTGCCGAGTGCTGAGTTAAATACAGAGCATCGCCTTCTTTCGGGTAACTTTTCTTCTTCATGAGGTTCTCCTTCGGTGAGGTTAAGGGTTTCTCAGCACTCAGCACTTTATCACTAATCAGGTTGCCGCCGAATCGCGTGATTCCCCAAGTACAACACATCCATGCGAGTTTTCCGAAAGCAATCGATCGCATGGTGGGGCGAACAGACGATGGGTTCATTCTCATTGAAGGACGTGTTTAAGACCACCGGCACCCCTGTCAGCTTATAGAACTCGGAGATGAGACGATGGTACAGTGGGTTCAACTCGGCGGAGACCGTCTGCAATCGACCTGAACCATCCACGTGGGTTACAGCCGGAATATCAGACCGGCGCTCAGGCCTGATTTGATAGACCATCAGCATTGTGGGCGCGGGATGGTGTTGTTCGAAGTAAGCCTGTGTGTGCTCTTCCAAAATGGATGGCGCAAAAGGACGAAAGGGCTCGCGCTTCTTGATCCGGTCATTCAGTATGTCTTTCATCTCTTCGCGACGAGGGTCAACGACGATTGATCGATTGCCCAGTGCCCTGGGGCCGAATTCCATCCGACCCTGAAACCAGCCAACGACCAACCCGTCAGCAATATCGCTCGCAGCCCGCCTGGTTAAATCTTGGTCGGTATAGCTCTCAAAAATTAGGCCGCTTCGCTCTAACTCAGCTTTAATCTCGGAGTTGCTAAATTGTGGACCAGTGTAAGCGCCTTCCATTGTTGGTCCGCGTTTTTGGTTAAGCAGTCCATTGTAGATTTGATAACAAACTCCAAGCGCCGTGCCGCTATCGCCGGCCGCAGGTTGTACGAAGATTCTCCGGAAGGGCGTGTTGAGTAAAATCTTGCCGTTCATCACTGAATTGTAAGCAACGCCGCCCGAGAGCCCTAAATCGGTCAAACCAGTCTGTCGATGCAGATGTCGGAGAAGATGAAAGCCGACTTCCTCCAGACGAAGTTGCAAGCTGGCAGCGATGTCGTGATCTCGTTCGGTCAGCGGCGCCCCTGTTTCTCTTGGCGGTCCAAACGTCTCTGCAAATTGATTTGAAAAAATAGTTCCAATAACTGGCGAACCGCCGTCCCAGGACATATCTACCCCTTCAGCATGATGGCGAAAGTAATCGAGGTTCAGACGGAAACCACCGCCGTCTTCCGTTCGAATGATGTCCCGAAACTCTTCGATGTATCTTGGCTTTCCATAGGGCCCGAGTCCCATCACTTTTCCTTCATCGCCATAGTGAGGAAAACCGAGAAATTGAGTCGTGGCAGTGTAGACAATGCCGGTTGAGTGGGGATACTCAACTTGTCCCAGCACCTCGATGGAGTTCCCTTCTCCGCGCGCCCACATCGTGGAAATAAAGTCGCCGAAGCCATCGATGGAAAGTAGTGCAGCTCGTTCAAAGGGAGACACAAAGAAGGAACTCGCGAGGTGAGCGCGATGATGTTCGATGTTATGGAATTGAGCTCGAATTGAATTCGCCGGCAGGCCCATCACTTTGGCCAGTTCGTTTTTCAGGTCACGCACTTTCGCTGCATTGCCAAGTCGATCGGCAACCTGCCGAAGCAAGCCATTTCCGGATTTCGAATTTCGTAGCGAGAAATTCGGATTTCGAATTTCGGAATTAACGTTCTGAGTAACAGTATTGAACTCCGCATTTGCGTCGTGCTCCACGAGAACAGCTGGGGAAGGATCGCCAACCCATGTGTCTCGCTGGAGCTCTGTGGCGGCCGCCTGCAAATTCGAAATCCGCAATTCGAAATCCGAAATTCCTTTCCTGGCCGCGTACAGGACCTTCTTGTGCAGGTGAGCTGATGGATCCCTCGAAATGCCAACGTGTTCAACCCCCTGGAGTTCGATGCCGGCCGCTTTGAGACAGTAACGC
>DASSCG010000020.1:0-5295 GCA_035697925.1 Pyrinomonadaceae bacterium | reverse complement strand
GACTGATTGGGCTGTTGATGCTGGCCATTTTCATCTTCATGCTAATGGTGGGCACCTTTGCAACTGATAACCGTGGGGAACCTATGCCCGCGGGTGTTCTGGCTCTCGTCATGATAGTCCTGGCGGGAGTAACGCTCTTGCAGGTCACGCCTTCGTTTCTCGCGGGATACGCTTTACTGAAACAGAAGCGCTGGGCTAAAACAATAGGAATAATTGCGGCGGTTATGGCGGGCTTGAATTTTCCGCTGGGTTCGGCCCTTTGTGTTTACACGCTGTGGTTCTTGTTTGGAGAGAGTGGAAGGTTTCTCTATCACAAGGCCGCTTATGCCCTGCCTTCAGGGAGCGCTTCATGGGCCAGGTCGAGCAGACGCGAAGTTGAGCGCGCATATGTGCCACCGTCAGCACCTCCCGACTGGCGATAGCTAATTGTTGACGGAGTCTAAAACGAGTGAGTGAAGTCATTGGGGTGATTGGCGCGGGAACGATGGGCAACGGAATAGCCCAGGTGGCGGCGCGTGCCGGTTACAGCGTAGTAATGCGTGACATCAAGGAAGAGTTCCTCGAACGCGGTCTGGCGACGATAGAAAAAAGCCTGCAGCGAGATGTTGATAAGCAGCGTTTGGTTACCGAGGAAAAAGATCTGATTCGCAGTCGTATTAGGACTACGACCACTCTTGAGCCATTGCAAGAAGCTTCAATAATTATTGAAGCTGTGACTGAAAACCTGGGAATCAAAACCGAGATTTTCAAGGCGCTCGACCAAATAACTCCGCCGGAGGTTGTTCTGGCGTCCAATACCTCGTCTATTTCGATTACTAAACTGGGCGCAGCTACAATGAGACCTGACAAAGTCATCGGCATGCATTTTATGAATCCCGTGCCGGTGATGAAGCTGGTCGAAGTTATCCGAGGGATAGCAACCTCGGATCAGACTTATGAAAGAGTGCGTGAGCTTACCGAAAAACTTGGCAAGACGGCGCTTGATTGTGAGGATTCACCCGGGTTCGTCTCAAACCGCGTTCTTATGCCGATGATAAATGAGGCGATCTTCACTCTTTACGAAGGAGTGGCGACGAGGGAGAGTATTGACGGTATTATGAAGCTCGGCATGAACCATCCGATGGGTCCATTGACCCTTGCAGACTTCATCGGCCTGGATGTCTGCTTAGCGATCATGAACGTGATGCATGAAGGTTTAGGTGATCCGAAATATCGCCCGTGCCCATTGCTTCGACGCTATGTCGATGCTGGCTGGCTGGGAAGGAAGACCGGACGTGGCTTTTACGAGTACTAGGTAACCTTTGAAGGGGCGTCCCTCAGTGAGCGCCCCAACAAGATTCGGTACGTTCCGAAAAAACCAAGCGTTGGGGCGCCCACGGAGGGACGCCCCTACAAGAGACTTTCGAGATGACGCAAGTAGCTCACTATTGCCAGAAATGTCTGGCCGGAAATCCGCTGGGACAGGACTTCTGCGCGCGTTGCGGAACCAGACTGATGATTATCATCGAGCCACCCGCATCGCGTTACGAGTTCGCTGAATCGAGCGCATCCAGTGAAGAGCATTTGCTGGAACGTATTTCAGTCCTGGAAAACAGACTGGGCCGGTTGACGGAACGACTTGAGCGCGGTCTCGATCTTCTTTTGCGTCAGGCGCAAAACTCCTATTTCGATCGTGCTTTGGTTAAAGCCCTAATTGGGCTGTTGACTGAGGACGGCATTGTCGAAGGCACGAGGTTGGAGAAGCTTTGGAACGCCCGTTGTCAAAAGGAAGCCGAGGAGCAGGAAGAAAGTACTCGTCGCGAAGAGTTGCGAGTCAAAATCCTAGCCTTTTACCAGGGTAGGGAGCGGGCCAGCTTCGAGCAGTTTGTTAATGAAGGCTTCCTGCTTATTGAGGACCAGCAAGAGGGTCGCGGCATTCGATCGTTGCAACGAGCAGTGGCCTTGTCTGGTGGTAATGCTCCTTTGCTCTCGTTTGTGGGAGAACATTTTTTCCGCACAGGCAAGACTCGGTTGGCTCAGACCTACCTCGCCCGCGCGTACGAAATCTACCCGGGTGACATTCGCGTCTCGCTTCTCCTGGGCTTGACCTGCGCCGACGAAGGAGATACCGAACGGGCGAAGGAGCTGCTAAACAAGGCAACTCAGCGAGGAGCCTCATCATTTGCGGCACATTATGGGTTAGGCCGCCTTTTTATTGCCGAAGAGAATTGGCGAAATGCTTTGCGTGAGTTCAAACGAGCTTTAGAGAGCAAGCCTTCTCCGGAGGCGCACTATGCGCTTGGCTGTCTGTACTATCAATTGGCCCGAGATTCCCTCGCAGTCCGTCACTTACGTAAAGCAACAGAACTTGACGACGGCTACGGTGAAGCCTTCTATGTACTGGGGCTGATCTATAGGAGAGCAGGGCAGGAAAAGCTGGCCATCAAATCCTTTGAAAAGGCTAGAACGCAGGATTCTGTTGGCCGGACGAAGCGGGCTCCTAAGAAGGGCTCGGTTGCGGGTAAGCTTGCCGAGGTTTCTCTTTTTCAAGAGGCCGAAAAGCAAAAGGGTGGACTTGTGACCGGAGGCAACGAACGGCTGGCTAAAGCCCTCCGCAAGGACGCATTGGACACATTTGTTACTGCTGATCTTCCCACTTCAAATCCCAATCCCGGGCACGACTAACGCCCCTCGTCTAGCGTCAAGGCCGTTGTGGTCGGCCTCAAATCCCCGCTTAAAGCGAGCATCAGACGTCGTCCAGGCATTGTCAGCCCTGCGGGAATTTCGTGGATCCCAACCAGTAGAGATCCCCAGATCCGATACTAACCACGGTGGGCCGCGTTGACACCTCAAGTCTCGTGGCTATAATAAAACCTTTTTGCAATAGTGGTTGGAAAACGATATTTGTCACTGAGTGTGAGTCATGCGGATAGAGCTTGCGCGACTGGAGCATCAGGCGGGGAAATTTTCACACCAGTACGCCCCCGGAGAGCTAAGTCTGGAAGACGATCGAGTGGTTCTGGCAGGGCCTGCACGGGTTTCAGGTCTTATCAAGCGCGGTGATAGCAAAGTTCTGGTGGATGGCGAGTTTTCAGCAGTCGTTCAGATCGAGTGCGATCGTTGCTTGAAACCCGTCGAATTACCAATTAGCAACGATTTCCGTCTCGAATACGTAACTGCGCAAACCTACCAGGCTCTCGAGGCTGCTGAGCTAGCGCAAGAAGACCTGGCACTTTCGATCTTTGATGGTGAGTTTATCGATGTGGATGACTTAGTACGCGAGCAAGTTCTGCTTGCCGTACCTACACATGCGATCTGTCAGGAACAATGTATGGGATTCTGTCCGGTCTGCGGTGCGAACAAGAATGTTACAGACTGTAATTGTAAAGCAACGGAGACAGACCCACGCTGGAGCGGACTAAAGGATTTGCGATTTTAGCTTTTTGATTTCCAATTGGCGATTGTGTTTCGACCCGGTTGTTTGAATGTATAAATGAAACCGGGAAAGAGAACTGAGCCAGGACATACGAATAAAATCAAAAATCTCAAATCTTAAATCTAAATGTTTTAGTGGAGTAATCATGCCAAATCCTAAAAGAAGACATTCAAAAGCTCGTCGCGGAAAACGTCGGGCGCACGATGCCCTACGGGCACCGCAAACCACCCTCTGTCCAAATTGTCAGGAGCCTCGCCTGCAACATCGCGTTTGTCCCAAGTGCGGGTATTACAAGAATCGCGAAGTAGTGCAGGTGGAACAGACCTAACCCGCAAACACAGTACTTCCTTTGCGAAATCAGTCGAAGAATGAGACCCGTCTCACGGGAAAAGTCGTTCTCGACGCGATGGGCAGCGACAACGCTCCTCACGCTGAGATTGATGGGGCTCTCGCTGCCGCACGTGATTTCGGTGTAGGTGTAATTCTGGTAGGACAACCAGAAAAGGTACAACCTGAACTTCGTCGATGCGGTTGGCGTGGAGACGGAGATCGCGGAATTGAACTTGTTGAAGCTGCGGAGGTGATCGGTATGGACGATCCCGTGGCTACGTCAGTTCGTCGCAAGAAGAAGAGTTCTTTGAGGATTGGTACGAAATTAGTTACCGAAGGTCGTGCGGATGGTTTTGTGTCCGCAGGAAACACCGGTGCTGCTATGGCCACGGCAAAAATGGTCATCGGCATGATACCCGGCGTAGATCGACCGGCGCTTGCAGCTCTCATCCCTACCAAGTCGGCCAAGCCCACGTTACTTCTGGACGTGGGTGCAAATTCTGAATGTAAAGCGGAGCATCTGGTCCAGTTTGCCATCATGGGCGAGGCTTACTCTCGAGCTGTGCTGGGCACCGTCAAACCAGCGGTTGGTTTGATGAGCATTGGCGAGGAAGAAGCCAAAGGTAATGATCTTACCAAGGAAGCGTTTCCGCTTCTGCGTGAGATGAGCAGTCTGAATTTTGTCGGAAACGTTGAAGGGCGTGACGTGTTCTCCGGGCTGGTGGACGTAATCGTCACTGATGGTTTTACCGGCAATGTCATGCTGAAGTTGTCCGAAGGCCTGACCGAGGCGATGCTGTCGATGATCAAGCGTGAGTTGACCGTTTCTGCGGTCACCAAAGCCGGCGCCATGCTAGCCAAGCCGGCCTTTCGCAACATCAAGAAGCGGTTGGATTACTCGGAATATGGGGGCGCACCGCTGTTGGGCGTGCGCCGGATAGTGGTAATCGGACACGGAAGATCTAACGCGCGCGCGATTCGCAATGCAATTCGCAATGTTAAGGAGTTCTCTGAGAACCGTGCAAGTGAACGAATTGAACGAGGTATTGCTGAAACCAATGCGCTGCATGAACTGTCGGGATCGCAGGAATCCGTTAAGAGTGCGCGTGTTCATTAACACTGTTGAGTCGTGCAAAAGTTTAGCGTTCCAGCTGTAGTTGTTCGCTGCGCCAAGCCGCAACCTAAAGGTTGAACTCTCAACTTCCTAACTCAAACGAAACCTTTACGCCATTGGCATTTTGTTTTTTAGTGGTTAGTATTAACGCTCCCTTTTATAACCGAGGACATTAGATGGCAAACGTTCGCGCCGGGATACTGGGCACCGGCCATTCATATCCGGCAGGCATTCTGACAAATGCCGATTTAGAGAAAACTGTAGAAACTTCCGATGAATGGATAACTACACGCACGGGTATCAAGCAAAGACGAAAAGCAGCTCCCGGAGAATACACTTCGCAATTTGCAGTTCGTGCTGCGCAACAGGCCATCGAGCGTGCCGGTCTGGAACCATCTGATATCGATCTAATTCTTTGCGCGACCGTAACCCCTGA
>DASSCG010000019.1:0-2866 GCA_035697925.1 Pyrinomonadaceae bacterium | reverse complement strand
GCCCCATCGTCGATTCGCTTGGGACAAGCTACAGAAATGCGACGATGGGGCGCCCACGGAGGGACGCCCCTACAAACCAAAACGCCAGTTTGTCACATAGCCAAGCGCTATAAACATGCTGCTCCTCCGGAGCAAAGCAGGTTGAAACGGGTGTCTCCGTCGCCTTGCGTCGTAAGAACTCGTCGTAAGAACTAGCGCTCAATTCGATCGACGCTACGCGACGAGAACGGGTAATAACGGTTTTGACTCGGCTGCCGTGCTTCCGCCAGCGCAGTTTGTTAACATCTGGCCGTTTCTGCAAAACAACGTCTTTCTTAAGGAGCGTTAATGCCAGCTTCAGAATCTCGGGTTGTAATTGTAGGCGGCGGCTTCGGTGGCCTATTTAGCGCACTTGAGCTCGCGGGGTCGTGCTCCGTGACACTGATCACCGACGAAGACCATTTCCTATTTACTCCCATGCTCTACGAGTATCTGAGCGGTGAAGTGGAAGCGTGGCATATCGCACCCAAGTATAGAGAACTGATCGACGACAACATCAGACTGATTCAAGGGGCCGTTACTGATATCGACCTGACCCAAAAAAGAGTTACTGTCGAATCTTCCCCCAATCCCATCGAGTACGACATCCTGATACTTGCCGTCGGCGGCGTAACAAACTACGCTGGCGTTCCGGGCGCCGAGGAATTTGCCATCCCGTTTCGCAAGATTGCTCACGCGGATACCCTGCGGAGTCGCATGGTGTCAGCTCTTGATCACGTACCTCCAAACCTTCCACCGCAGGATACGCGCCGGGCACTCACTTTCGCTGTGGTCGGCGCCGGTGCCAGCGGGGTGGAACTCTCCACAAAGATTGCTGATCTACTGCGCGATGCGTTTGAACGGCGCGCATTGACTGGAGAACCGCGCGTTCTGGTGATCGAAATGGGTCAGAAAATAGTACCGGGCATGGGGGAAGCGATTCGCGAGTATGTCGAGGATGCATTAAACGAGTCGCGCGTAGAAGTTCACACTCTGACGCGAGTCGTGCGCATTACTAAAAACACTGTCACAGTCGAACATAACGGCGCGCAGACGGATATTGAAACCGCTGCTGTGGTATGGACCGGCGGCGTTCGCGTAAACCCCATAGTAGCGCGGCTGTCTATTGAGAAAACCAATCACGATCTGATAGTTGTGGAACCAACCCTCCAGGTTCGCGCACATGAGAATATCTTTGCCCTTGGCGACATTGCCTTCTTCAAAGATGCAACCCCCACCCTGGCCGGCACTGCCCAACTGGCTTATCAGCAAGCCACTCTTGCTGCACGCAATGTACGCGCTGTCATCAATGGCGAAAGACTGCAAACAAAACACTTCGAAGAGATGGGAGAAGCGGTTAGCCTGGGAACCGAACGTGCGGCCGTCCTGGCCGGTGGGAAGGCCTTCGGTGGACCACTTGCTCGCCAGGCTCGCTTTGCTCTTTACACTACCCGTCTTCCCACCTGGCATCATCGCTTGAAAGTTGGAGCCAGTTGGTTTTTTGAAGGCACAACACCACGCCCCCTTTTGCCTCTCGGAATTCAGCAAGACGCTAGAGTCGGCAAGTCTTAATGGCCTCCGCCCGCGCACGAGTCTTCATCGCTCTCGTGATTGGCATTGCACTGCTTATCGCGATCGTGGCGTATTTGCAAAGGCGTTCGGGGCACTATGTCTCGCAAGTAAGCGAAGCGACACCCTCACCGACGCCGGTCAGTCCAACACCAATTGCAAGTCAATCGACAGAACCCCTCCCAACCTCGAGTGCCGAGACGCCTGGTCCCAGCCCCTTCACGGAACCCTCAGCGGGCTCACCCACTCCCTCACTTTCTGCTCCCGACTTAGTTCCAGCAGCACCTCCCGTGGGTTTTGTTGGTACGCTAAAACTGATCGTGCCAGTAGCAGGCGTTCAGCCCAACCAGCTACTTGACACATTTTCAGACTCACGCTCTGAAGGCCGTGTGCATGATGCAATTGATATCCCCGCAGCCGCAGGCACGCCCGTTCTTGCCGCAGCGGAAGGCCAGATCATTAAACTGTTTCAGAGCGAGCGTGGCGGTACGACCATTTACCAGCTGAGTACGAATCAAAAGCTGATTTTTTATTACGCTCACCTCCAACGATATGCAGATGGGTTAGCCGAGGGTAAGTATGTGCGTCAGGGTGAGGTGATTGGATACGTCGGAGATACAGGGAATGCCGGTCCAGGCAATTATCACCTGCACTTTTCGATTGCGGTCGTAACCGATCCGAAACGCTACTGGGAAGGGACCAACATAAATCCTTATCCACTTCTGAGGAATGAATAGTCACATCATCTAGTGCCCGCCTATTGTGAGGATGTAGCTTGCCCTTCCTTCAAGTGACTGCTGTTGAGCAGGGACGACGCATATCTCTGGTGCTCTAGGCGTTCGCTTATCGTGCAGACACCCTCGTCTCACGTGGTCTCGATCGCGATAACGGTGGCAATACACGCTTAACGTGTGTGGGAACACCTGTTGCTGGAAATCCTTTGCCAGCTGACACTCTGGAGTTTATGAGCCTAAGTTAGTTAGGCAAGCCATTATAAGGAAGGAAAATAATCATGAATCGTAAACGCAAATTTACAGCGATAGCCATGTGCTTCGCCATCGCCCTCTTCGTGACGGCCTGCGTCACCCAACCAACTGGCAATTCAAACTCCGAGACACGTCTCGCAACTCCGACGCCCTCATCGTCGCCGGCTACTACGACAGCGACTCAGGTCACCGCCGTGCCGATTACTTTGCCGGTGCTGGATGCATTTTTCGCTTCGGACGAGAAGTTCCCCGACGAATTGAAAACAAAACTCAGCCTTACCGATGATCAAATC
>DASSCG010000018.1:0-6288 GCA_035697925.1 Pyrinomonadaceae bacterium | reverse complement strand
AATGAAAGAGTTTTAAAAAAAGACAAAGCAGGAGCCGCCGCCGGAAAACCAAAGTGGCGAACTTCCAAGTCCGAGCACCGGGACGGTAGGAACGATCCTAGAGTTCCTCGCCACTGCTGTAATTTTCTCAACCTCCGAAAGGTGATTCCGTGTGACGAAAGTATCTAGCTGTTTTCAGAATTATTTCCTCTGGAGGATGGCGGTTTTTCGAAGCTGTTCACGCCTTAGTCTATGGAACATCGATTAAATCAACAGATCCACCTCATTCAACCCAGACTGAAAAGGAGTAATTTATGAGACAAGTAGTAAGGTTTTTTCTGATGGCAGCGGTTATTGCCGCACTCTCACAGACAGCGGCTCGTGCGGATGCTGTTGGTGATTGGAATGCGATTGCTGTTCAGGCAACGTTAAACTCTTGCCCAGTTCCCACTTGTGTTCCCGCGATTCCGGCGCGCCCAGGCCCAACTGGCGTCATCGATATTGCGATAGTGCAAGCCGCCATTTACGATGCAGTCCAAGCTATAGAAAAGGAGTACGAGCCGTATTACGCCGATATCCCGGGCGCGAATGGCTCTTCTGTGGCCGCGACCGCCAAAGCAGCGCACGATGTGCTCGTCAGTCGTTTTCCCTGGCAGGCCGATGCCCTCGACGACATATATGACAATTACCTTCTCTCTAAAGGGATTCTGCCGGATAACCCTGGGATAGTAGTTGGCGCAATTGCCGCGGCCAATATCATCGCCCTTAGAGCCAATGACGGGAGCTTCCCAAATCCCGCACCAACGCCATTCAACGGGGGCACTGATCCAGGTGTCTGGCGCCCAACACCACCGGCAAATGCATCCATGCTGGCGCCGTGGCTTGCCACAGTGACTCCATTCACCATGAGGAGCCCATCACAGTTCCGAGCCAACCAGCCGCCGCCCGCTTTAAAGAGTCCCGAGTACACGCGGGACTATAACGAAGTCAAAGCCCTTGGTGCCGACAACAGTCCCCGCACTTTCGAGCAGAATGAATTGGCTAACTTTTGGAACTCTAATTACGTTGTGCTCTGGAACTCAGTCCTTCGGAACCTCGCCAACCTACATGTCGACAACATCGCTGATAGTGCTCGGCTCTTTGCCTTGGCTGACATGTCGATGGCCGATTCGATTATTACGTCTTGGGACAGTAAGCTTCACTTCGTCTTCTGGCGACCGATAACTGCTATTCGACTGGGGCACACCGACGGGAACCCGAACACGATCGCAGCGCCGGCCTGGAATTCTTTACTTACCACTCCGCCATACCCGGATTACACCTCAGGCGCAAACAACATCAGCCGAGCGGCACTTCGCTCATTTGCGCTTTTCTTCGGAACGGAAGAAATGACTTTCCAAATTACAACCACAAATCCTGGGCCAACAGTTCAGGACACACGGACCTATAACCTCTTCGCAGACGCGGCAGAGGAAGTGGTAGACGCTCGTGTCTACCAGGGCATCCACTTCCGCTTCGCGGATACGGCAGCGAGGAAGCAAGGCAAGCAGATTGCTCAATGGGCGTTTAGCCATTTCTTCAGGCCTCGGTCTACAGAGGTTATCAATGGCATTCAGGAGACTCGAGAGCAAAACGTAAAGGCGTGGCCTACCAGTAAGAGTTCACCCGATCTGCGTCCATGCCCAGTGAACACCACGTTCAAACCGAAGCAATCCCAGCAATAACAAGGGGCCATTACGAAAGGACAGCGGAGTTGAAGATGACGAGGGACGGCCCCTTCATCTTCAACTCTTTTTTAGTAGCGCGATGTTTTTGTGAGTGATTTTTCAGACGCTAGTCGCTGCCGTAGCGAATTTCCATATGACGAATTCGATAGCTGGCAGCAATCAAGACCAGGATCGTTACGACTATCAAGCTCGGAATCGCAATCCAGGCGGGAGACGGTTCCGCTACAACCGCGAAAGGTCCTTCGGGAACGGGAATAGGTGTTAGTGAATGGAGATAATGAATGACGCTGATTTTTTTAAGCAATGGTGGCATCAGAAAGTTCAGCCATTCCCAACCATAGAGAACCAACGCGGGAATGATCGGATTCCGGAAAAACAAGCCTACAACCAAAAAGAAAGCCCCATAGCCTATGCATGCGAGGATAGTTATTCCGGCGTAAGTAAGTAGGTGGCCCATGCCCGGACCGTCAAAAAAGAAGCGGCCGCTTTCCGATGGAAAGTGAGGAATATACAGAAGGAGCATGCAAATTACAGTTGCCCCAGTGAAGAGAACAATCGAAGTGGCGAGGCCTGACAGATACTTCGCAACTACCAGCACCTCACGGCGAACAGGGCTTAGGAAATAGAAGTGCAGACTGCGATCGACAATGTCACCACGGAACAAGTTCATGAATATCCAGGCACAGCCAAAGAAAACAATGGTCCTCAGAATCAATCCGCCGTAATACACGGCAAAAATCATGTTGTATTGAGTGAAGTCCTGCCATTCGTGGCCAGGTGGCGTAAACGGGGCCAGCAGCGCCAGCGGCACAACTGGGATCAGCGCCAACAGGTAGAGCAGAATTGAACGTCTCCCCAGAAAGTTCTTTTCGATTTCCAGACGGAAAATAGCTCGGATCTGCCGTAGCCAGAGCGACCAGGGAAGCGGGTGTCTTCGCGATTGGGGAACACCTGACACGTCAATGTTTGAACTCATAAACGATTCAATCCTTGAACTCCAAAATTAACCTCCGCCCTCTGCCCCAATCAGGTAACCATATACAGCGTTAAGGTCGTCGTCGACGGGCGCAATCGACTCGATATTGATTTCGCCTTCGGCCACCACCCGATTCAACAACAGGTAAAAGCTGTCTGCATCGCGCGTGCGGACAAAAAGGCCGAGTCGATCTTGATGTAACCGAGCTTCAACCACGTTGTCCTCGTCGAAGACGTGGGCCGCGAGCTTTGCAGGCTTGTCGCACCGAATCAAGATCTGCATCGGATGCTCTTCCATCTCATCACGCACACCGTGAATATTACCTTCGGCCACTACATATCCGTTGTTAACCAACACGACGCGGTCGGACATCATGTCCACTTCGTGCAGGATGTGGCTCGAGATGAGCAAGTACAGACCATCTGCGGCCAAACTCCGAAACAAGGAGATTGTTTCCGCTCTCACCATCGGGTCCAAACCGTTTAGAGGTTCGTCAAGAATCAATACCGACGGCTGATGAGCAATAGCCTGGGCCAGCCTGATTCGCTGGCGCATGCCTTTGCTGTAGGCGGCAACTTTCCGATCCGCAGCTTCGAGCAGGTTTACTCGCTCAAGAGCGAGGTTGGTGAAATCGTCAGCTTTCTTTTTGTCGAGACCGTGGACCAGTAGAAACGATTTGATGAACTCGCGGCCAGTAAGTCCGCGCGGGAAGGAATCAAACTGAGTGCAATAGCCAACCTTTCGGAACAGTTCTTCAGGCTTGTCAGTGGGAATTCCCAGCACCGTGACGGTTCCACGAGTTGGGCGCAGCAACCCCGTCATCAGGTTCATTAAGGTAGACTTCCCCGCCCCATTCGGGCCCACAAGGCTGGTGATCCCCGCACCGATTTGTAGATTGACGCGGTTCACTCCGAGAATATCTCCGTAAAACTTCGAGACGTCGTCGAAGGTGATCTCTGAATTTCGAATTTCGGATTTCGGATTTCGGATTTCGCGCTGACGATTCTCGAGTGTTGGGCTTGCGTTAATCATTTCTGATTCTCGAATTACGGAAGGCGGATTTCGAATTTCGTCAGGCTCAGTCTTAAGTTTTACTTCTGTCTCACTCATTGCTGGCTTTCTTCTTCTCTTTCGATCCAGGTCACACAAAATTCGAAATCCGCAATCCGAAATTCGACATTCTCACTTAACCACTTCGTAAGCCTTCACCTTTGCCGACAGTATCGCCAGGCAGATCGCGCAAACAATAAAGAGTGCCGCCCAGGAAGCCCAAAGGGGCGGCTCAGTTAGGACCGCTCTGCTCAAAACATTGCCGTCAAAGTCCGTTACGACTGTCGTGGTTCGTTCAAACGTTCCAAATAGTCCGGCAGAGATATTCTTCATCAACGCGCCCAAGCTAATAATGTTTCCCCACCTGGTTCGAAAGACCACGTTTACAACTTCTCCGAACACCGAAGGAATAAAGAATAAACCTAAGAGCGCACCACTGGCGATTACTCGCCATTTAACCAGGGATGAGATGGCCTGCGAGAGCAGTGCCAAAAGCAAAATCCAAACTACGCTCCCAATCAGAATAGCGCTTGCGATCCACAGATTGTCGACGAACCAACGCACTCCCTCGAGATAGGACTGGAAAAGAAAAAGCAGCAGTTGCGGTACCCAGGTCATTGCCGATAACAAAATCAACAGTACGGACATCTTGCCCGCGACATACTCCGTGCGTGAAAACGGCCGGCAAAGGTACAGGGGCAGAGCGTTGTTGCGCAAATCGCGCGAAACCAGGGGCGGTCCTACCAGAAGGGCCACAAAGAACGCGAACCCGTTTTGCAGATTCACAAAGGTCTGAAAGAAAGAGGCATCGATCGGAATCAACTCACGGACATTGACTCTTAAGATGGCCAGGGCATTCACGTTGTGATGCAGATAGATCAGCACAGCCTCAACCAGGAGAGGGATGAAGCAGATCGCAAAGAAGGCGATGAAGAGTTTCGATTTGAAGACGTCGCGAAAGGCGTGACGCGGAATTATCAGAAACCTGCTCCACTCGGGAGTCAGCTTTCCTGAATAGTTCCTGTAGGTATGCTCATAAACTGCCATGACCGTTCTCCATCGCTTTCAGGAAGATGTCTTCGAGGGAATCGCGCTTGTAACTCAACCGCCTGATTTGCATCTGTTGCTGGGCGGCAATGCGATACAGGTCGCGAACTTCGACACCCTCCGGCAAGACGATTTTTACCCGATGGTCGCCAGTTAGCGCATATTCGCAACCGAGATCGGCAACTGCTGCTGCGAAGTTGTTCTGATCACCACGAGTCTCAATCACCAGGAACTTCCGATTCGCTTTACGTTCTTCTTCGAGATTGCAGTAGACCGCTATCTGCCCGTCTTTTAGAATCAAAATCTCTTCGCAGCATTCTTCAACGTCCCGCAGTAAATGCGAAGACAAAACAATATTCGCCTGTCCGCTGTCGCGTATCTCACGTATCAAACGAATCATGCGGGCTCGAGCGGGGGGATCAAGACCGTTCGTAGGCTCGTCCAGGAATATGAGCTTCGGGCCGTGAACAATCGCCTGGGCCAGCTTGGCCAGTTGCTTCATGCCCAGCGAATACGTCTCCAGTCCACGATATCGCGCTTCCCCAAGGCCAACATAGAACAAAGCTTCATGGGCGCGTTCGAGCGCGGCTTCCGACGGTAAACCTGATAACTCAGCCATCAGGCGCACAAAATGCACCGCGCTCATTTTGGCGATGAAAGAATCGCGCTCGGGCATGTAACCAATGAGCGAGCGAATCTGTTTCGCATCCGTAAGAATATCTTTGCCGAAGATGTGGGCTGTGCCGGCCGACGGTGGGTGAAAACCGAGCAAGGTGTGGATCAGAGTAGTCTTGCCCGCGCCGTTGGGACCCAGTAGTCCGATGGCGCGGCCGCGCAATTCGCCGCGCAGACCCTTGAGAATTGGACGCTTGCCGAACTCAACACTTAAGTCGTTGAGGTCTATGACGGGAGCGAAATTCGAAGGATCCTGAAGGCTTTTTGTTGGTGAAATCTTTGTGGCTGTTGCCATGCTCGTACGTTATATCGTTCTGTCCTGATAATTCCAAACGAAACCCAGGCCGAATGCAGTACCCATTAGTACAAACGCGCCGATAGAAGCAAACGCTTCGGTGGGCGCCAAAGTTCTGCCTATTGCCAGAATTCCAATCAGGAATACGGGAAGATTTAGTACGAGCGCTGAGGCGAGCGGAAAGACCGCTACTGGCCGGCAACCGCCGAGTCGCTTGCGCAGCCAGAATAAGGAGGGAGCGTAGGCTAGCGAAAAAAGCAGCGCAGCAATGATCAGGGACATCACGGTCACACCCTTGATGTCTGCGGCACTGAGATTCTCACCCTCTATAACATAAAAAGTCAGCAGGAGTGCTGACAGGCCAAGTAGCCACGAGCCGAGGGAGATGGAAACTAATTTCATTTTGCCTTCCGGTCTTTGGCTTTGGGTTTGGCCTTTGTACTTTGAACTTGGTGCTTTGTACTCGGTGCTCTGTTCTTCGCGTTGTTCTACTTTAATGACGACAAGATGAACAACAACCAAAGTACAAAGCTCAAAGT
>DASSCG010000017.1:0-3285 GCA_035697925.1 Pyrinomonadaceae bacterium | reverse complement strand
GGATCCACTTTTCCGTGCTGCCCTGGCTGTCGTTTACTAGTTTTGCCCACGCGCGAAACAAGGGCCGGGCGGAATCGGTACCAAAGATTGCCTTCGGAAAATTTACGCGAGAGGACGATCGCATGCTGTTACCGATTTCTGTAGAAGTACATCATGCACTCATGGATGGCTTGCACGTCGGGAAATTCATTACCCGGTTCGAAGAGCTCCTGGCAACGCCTGAGAATTATTTGTGAGACCGTGAGCCTTCCCCGCCGTAGCTGTCCGCATATTCCGCAGATTACTCAAATGCACTAAACACAAAAAGACCGCGACCCACCCTTTTAGTCTCACTCCGTGAATCTGCGTAATCTGCGGATAGTATCGTTCCGATGGAGACGTCCCAACTACTCCGGTTGCTTAAAGCTTTTTGCTAAGCGAGAATGGCGAAGTTCTCAAAGATCGACATAAAAAGTAGAAAAACATTCAATGCGCTGGTCACAATACTTTGTTCCGACTCTCCGCGAAGATCCCGCTGACGCTGAAGTAGTCTCACATAAGCTCCTGCTGCGAGCAGGAGTCATTCGTCAATTATCGGCAGGCATCTACTCTTATCTCCCTATTGGCCAGCGGATAGCTACCAAGATTATGCAGATCCTGCGCGAGGAAATGAACAACATCGGTGGCCAGGAGTTTTACCTGCCTGCACTTCATCCGGCTGAGGTATGGAAAGAATCGGGTCGTTGGGATGCGATCGGCGACGAAATGTTCCGGCTGAAGGACCGCAAAGGCGGTGACATGTGCCTGGGTATGACTCACGAAGAGGTTTTTACCACCATCGCCCGCAATGAGCTGCGTTCATACAAACAACTGCCCCAGGTTTGGTATCAGATTCAAATCAAGTTTCGCGACGAGGCACGTCCTAAGTCGGGTCTTATACGCTTGCGAACTTTCATCATGAAAGACGCTTACTCATTCGATATCGATGAGGCCGGCCTGGACAAATCATTTGAAGACCAGAGGGAAGCGTATAAACGCATTTTCACGCGCGCAGGAATCAAATTCAGCATCGTCGAAGCTTCATCAGGAGCGATGGGTGGATCCGCCTCCAACGAATTCGTTGCCAGAACCGACGCTGGAGAAGACCTGATCGCATCATGCAAGAATTGCGGTTACGCCGCAAATCTCGAGAAAGCAACTTCGCGACTGGCCCCCATCCATGATCTGGCTGGGCCAGAGGCACCTGAAGAATTTCCTACACCGGGTGTGCGGACCATTGAAGATCTCACTACTTTTCCTGGCGGGGCTAAGGCGGAAAACCAGGTCAAATCTCTAGTCTATGTGGCGACGATAGACAATGAATCCACTGCTGCTCTCGTGCTTATGCGCGGCGATCACCAGCTACACGAGACGAAACTGGCTGACGCGCTCGGGGCGACTGCAATCCGCCCGGCGCATGCGGAAGAGATTCGCGAACTATTGGGAGCGGGCGCGGGAAGCCTTGGAGGAGTCAAAGCAAAGGAAAACGCGCGGGCTGCGAACTTCGAAATTCTCATAATCGCAGACGAAGGGTTACGCAGCCGGCGAAATATGACGACCGGGGCAAACAAGGATGACCATCACTTGCGCGGCGTCGACATCGCTCGTGACATCCAGGTCGATCGCTGGGCCGAATTGCGAACAGTTGCGTCTGGCGAATCCTGTCCGCGCTGCGAGACAGGCATACTCGAAGTTTTTAAGGCAATGGAGATTGGTCACATCTTCAAGTTAGGCACTAAGTACTCCAAATCGATGGGTGCGACTGTACTGACTCCCGAAGGCAAGGAAGTTCCAATCGTGATGGGAAGCTACGGCATAGGCGTAGAACGCATCATGAGTGCAGCTATTGAGCAAAACCACGATGCGGATGGAATCATCTGGCCAAAATCGCTAGCTCCTTTTGACGTGGTAGTCACCATCACGAATATGAAGGAGGATTCACTGCGCGAAGCCGGCGAAAAATTGTACAAGGACCTTGTTCGTGCCGGACTCGAAGTTCTACTAGATGACCGCGAAGAGCGCGCAGGCGTGAAATTTAAGGATGCCGACTTGATTGGCATTCCATACCGCATTACCGTAGGGAAGAAGATCACGGACGGCCTGGTTGAGCTCTTCGAACGGAGAGCAAAAACCACCGAAGATGTAAGGCTGGACGACGTGGTGCCGCGAATTCAAAGGCTGGCGCTCGCAGGTTTGTAGCGATGGCGAGGGCTACCGTTAGCGGTTTTGAGGTTGTGTTTAACTTCGTTCGTGTGGTTTCGTGGATCGTTCGCAGGGTATCCGTAGTTCAAGAAATGAAATCGATCTGGCTCTTATTAATCTTACTGACAGCAGCTGTACCCGCCACTGCCCAGGACATCCTTCCCGAACTCGTCCGTCGCATTAAGCCTTCCGCAGTTGCGATTGAAACCTTCGATGCCCGCGGAGAAAAGCGTTCGCGTGGGAGTGGGTTTTTTATTGACACCGATCGGGTGGTCACGAACCGCCACGTGCTTGAAGGCGCCGCCCGCGCCGAAGTTCACTCGTCAACGGGCACCCGTTACCCAGTCAAAGGAGTTCTGGCCGTCGACGCCGAAGGCGACATAGCCATCCTGTTAGTCGAGGCTCCCGCCAATTTGGTACGCCCTTTACCACTCGATCGCACTTCGCCTCAAGAGGGCGAGAGCGTCGTTGTAATCGGCAATCCGTTCGGCCTGGAAGGTAGCGTCACGAACGGCATTGTTTCAGCGGTTAGAGATATCCCGACGTTTGGAAGAATTATTCAAATCACCGCACCCATCTCGCCAGGTTCCAGCGGGAGTCCAGTCGTCAACATGCAGGGCCAGGTGATCGGTGTCGCTACGCTGCAAGTTACCAGTGGGCAAAGCGTAAACTTTGCGATTCCTTCTGAAAGAATCTCCCAGCTCCAGGTAGGTCCACTCACTTCGCTTTCTGAGCTCATGGTGGCCGCCGGAAGGAACAAGCGCGCCCGGGCAGTTCAGTTTTTCCGCGACGGGCTGAGTTTTCTTTCCAAGGACGACTGTGAAAAAGCGCTGCCATATTTTGAGAAGGCGGTCGAATCAGATAGCAACTATCCTGAAGCATGGGCCCAGACCGGCTTTTGTAATGAGAAACTGGGACGACACACCGAGGCCATCGAGGCCTCAAAAAGAGCTGTTAGTTTGAGGCCGTCCGCGGAGTCCTATTTCAATATTGGTTTGGCTTACTTTTATCTGAAGCAGTATCGGGAATCGGCAGAAGCTTACCGGCAAGCAATTCGTCTCGATC
>DASSCG010000016.1:0-6732 GCA_035697925.1 Pyrinomonadaceae bacterium | reverse complement strand
GGCTAGTGGCAATTTGGACCTTTGGATGATGAATGGCGACGGTACTAATCAAAGACAGTTGACTGAAAACTCCCGAAGCAACCGTCACCCTACCGTATCCCCCGATGGCCGTTACATTGTTTTCGCTTCGGATCGCACCGGATCGTCAAACATTTGGCGCACCGACATAGACGGCAGCAATGCTCGACAGCTAACTAAAGGCAGCGGCGAAGAACACCCGCAGTGTTCGCCGGACGGCAAATGGGTTGTGTATACCCTGCTGGGTGCAGGGAAGCCAACGCTCTGGCGCGTATCAATTGATGGCGGAGCTCCGCAACAACTCACGGATAAATACAGTGCCGCCGCAACTTTCTCGCCGGATGGTAAATCATTCGCCTCCATTTATCGCGAAGAGCAACCAAATTTGCCGCTCAAACTGGCAATCTTTCCAACAGAGGGAAAACAACCGACGATTATCTTTGATGTGCCAATTCTCGCCGATGAGGTGTCGCTTGTGCCGCCGCCCCGCTGGACAACAGATGGCCGAGCGCTGACTTATGTTGTGACAAGCGCAGGCGTTTCTAACATCTGGCTTCAGCCAACCGATGGCGGCACGCCCAGACAGCTGACTATGTTCAAAGCTGATCGCATCTTCTCGTTCGAGTGGTCGCGCGACGGTAAACAACTTGTGATCGCCCGCGGCGCAGTCGCGAGCGACGTGGTATTGATTAGTAATTTTCGCTGAGAGGCAAACAGCGGCAGACTGTTACTGACTCACTCTTAGGTTTTTCAGGGCCACTTCTATTTCTTGGTTGGAGGGCCGCTCCTTGTAATCGGTTTCCACCTTGCTCCACACAACTCGTCCGTCCTTATCGATGACATAAACCGTCGCGTGCGGAATGCCCTCAAATTTCTGGCCGTTGTAAGCCGAGTCGCGAACTCCGTAGGCGTCGATCACGCGATGAGAGGGGTCGGACAAAATCGGAAAGTTGACTTCTCCTTTGCCATCGGCGGCAATCTGTTCAGCAAACTCCTTGCTTTCGGCCGGACTGTCAACGCTTATCGCATAGAAGCGAACCTGCTCTTCTTGTTTTACCAATAAACGAAGCTCGGCCAACTGCCGAGCACAGTACGGTCACCAGTTCCCTCGATAAAAGACAAGGACCGTGGGCGTGCTGCCACGAGCTGAGGAGAGTGTAACTTTACGATTGTTTTGATCCTCGAGAGTAAAGTCGGGCGCCTTTTCACCGATCGCCACTGGCGTCTCACGAGGTTTCAAATTGCTGTCGCTAGCGGAAGAAGAGTCGAGCTTAGTAGTGCACGAAATGCTTCCAATGATTAGTGTGATTGCTGCCACAACTCTAAGATTCATAAGTCTGACACCCACCAGTGTTCTATGTGCGCGCAGCAGGATTCCTTCCAAGATGTTCGCCAGGTAACAGTATTACAAAATTGCAGTGCGGGCAAAACAGTCGGCGGATGTTTAATTTACTAATCCTCGATGTCATCCTAATCATCGGCACATCCGACCGCACTCCGCTTACGGCTGCACCTTTTGGGGATATTGCAGCAAGAATGTTTCTTGCGGCGATGCTCCACATTCGCTCATCACTGTTGTCCTAGGGTCTCGCCAGCAGTTCGTATGCGTAAATCGTGCCTTCCTGCACGCCGGCGAACAACATATTCCCTGAACTGCCTATGCTCCTGATGCATCCTTTTAGGCTGAGATTCCATTGCGGCGCACCGTCCGTAACTTGGAAGGCAGCTATTTCACCGCGACAGTTCCCCGCTACAACGGATTGTTTCCATAGATGAGGACGCTCGGAGGCCCAGTCAGGCGATGATCTCTGTTTCCAGCGCACGCCAGCCAACCTGAAATCTACGGAGATAACATAACCGAAGCGTTCCGAAGCGTTCTCCAAAAACATGAACAGTGAATCGTTGGCGAGGGCCAGCCTTCCCACCGGTTTTGCTTCAAGAGCCAGCTCGGATATGACTGCACCTGTCTCCGCGTTCAGGCGATAAATGCGTTGATCGTTTGTGCCGACATAGATGGCCTTGTCCTTCAGGGCTAGCCCCGTCGAAGGGACTGAAGGTAGCTTGCGCTTCCAAGTCACGCGACCAGACAAAGCGTCCAGCGAATAGACGATTCCGTCCAGTCCGGCTATGAAGAAACGCACTCCATCCGTGACCGGCGCCTTGGGCAGGTGACAATCCGGATTCGTTGCGCCAGTAGAAAAATTCCACTTCAAGTTGCCGGTATGGAGATCGACTGAGGACCACTGGTCCTGGAAACTTCCGAAGAACACATTTGAGCCAACTTGAACGATGTCCGTAGGGACGCTGGTCGAGCCGTACTTCCAGCGCACGTTTCCACTGTCGCGCTCGAAAGCATAAACGTGTCCTACACCCTCAGGGTCGCAAGAACGATCGGTACCAATGAGGATCAGGTCATTTGTGACTAATGGGTCTCCGTGGAAGCTCTGCTGCTTGCCGTCCTTCCGAATGTCGTAACTCCACTGAACAGCGCCCGTCGCCGTGTTAAGAGCGTAAAAGTTGCCCGCACAAGAACCAATGAACATCACGTCCCCCACGACCGTGGGGGTTGAGAATACTCAACCGCCGCTCTCATACTTCCAGCGAAGTTCTGGCCCAGTCGACTCGGAACGGGTTGCCGCCTTCCGGTCAGAGGTTTGAGCGCAGTTTATTGAAGCAAGCGCCACTAGGACGATGACTGAAATAAGGGCTGGATTCTTTTTCATAGCTCCCCTCGCCGCAAATCATCGGATAAGTTAATTGCTAAGGCTTGAGTGGATCATCTGATGAATTCACGTAAGTGATCATCCATGGCCCAGTACCATGAAGTTGAAGAACCGTCTCGCCCTTGGTCCAGGCGAAATGCTTCATATTGGCCGGCCAGAAGCCAAACGTCCCGGCCGGCATCGCCCGGGTGGCCGTTTGATCAAATTTGTCTCCCATGCCGATATTGAACGTTCCCGAGATGACGGTCACATGCTCTACCTTGGGGTGCCAGTGCGGTGGAATCTTGAAGCCGTCTGGAAACGCAAGCCGCATTGTGAAAAAACCTTCTTTGCTGGGATCGCCTTGCAGCACCGCAACCTTGGCTCCCGCAGGCAATGACGCCGGGCCGTCTTTCCATTGAATCTCGGCAGTTGGGTAAAGACTCATCTCGGCTTTTTTTGAGTCCGCCATTTCGTGCTTTTGACCTGCCTGACTCAATGCTATCGAAGTAAATGCGATTGTCAGCGTCACCGCGCTAAGGACGTGCTTCATTGTTCTTGCCTCCAAGTGGCTGAAAAAGATTTCGTTACGCTGCAAAAGTTGAACTTGTTATGCTCCAGTAACTCTCATTCATTTCTTCCTGTTCACTTCTGTCCCAACTCTTCGATCAAGTCCGACCAGGCTTGCTGTTCTCGCACGGGAGCAACAATGGGGGCTAACCTCTTGCTCCATGTCTTTAGGTCTGCAAGATATCTCGGAGAAGTCTCGGCACGTCTCAGCAGTCGGGTAAGTCCCTCGGTATCACCCACATCAAAATAGCCTGGATAGTTTGCGCCCAGAATGCCGACGTTCCCGTCAATACGCGAAGCGAGGATGGGAACGGACTCTGCTATCGCCTCTGACAACACGTTGGCTCCACCTTCGATGCGTGATGAAACCACAGCGAGAGAACTCTTTCTCAGAATACGACGCACGCGTCCTTGGTGCTTTTCTCCAAGCCATCGATAGCGCTTATTTGCACTCACTTCCTTACGCGCCCTGTCGGCCATTCCGCTCGTCATTGCGCCGCCGACTTGCAACACTCGGATCGTTGATGAATCTGGAAGAGAACGCGCCGCCATCGCGGTGCGAAAAGGGTCCTTGACATCTCGCAGATGGCCGATCACACATACATCAAAGTGGCCGTTGGTTTGAGCTTCAGCCTTGGTGATTCTTGTTTTCGCTGACCTGCTACGCGTGCCAGTCAGTGCCGGCGTGTCTTCAACCGACTGATAGATGACCCGTGTCTTCTTTCGCCAACTTGGGCGGAGCTCTTCGATCGCTTTCCGTTGTAGCACGACAATCCTGGTGGCGATGTCGAGCGACTCCTGCGCTCCATGATTAGTTCTAACATCGCGATAGAGATCTGTTCCGGTAAGGGCGACGACGATCGGGACCGAAGGGTTGTGGCGTCGAAAGTTGACGATTGATGGATGGCTCTTCCTAGCGTGCAAGGCAACCAAGAGATCATGTGGCTTGCCGTCATACGTCTGTAAAATCGAGACGCGATTCCCAAGTCGTTTAAGAATCTTGGCCCACCGCAACGCGGTAATTCGGTTTCCGTAGCGTGAGCCCGGCGGGGCTGGGGTGACGATGGCAATCTTCATTCTCAGATGTTTCCCGCACAGGTGCGAAACCCCGCCCAGACATCGCGACGGTCAGGCGTGTAGAAATTTCGATAGCAGTTGTGAATAAGGCGTGACCGAGTCGCCCAACAACCGCCGCGAAGCACCTTGTGATCTCCAAACCAGGGCTCGGAATACTCCTTGTAAGGACCGGCGACGAAACCGGGATAACGTTTGAAGTCGCTCGCCGTCCATTCCCAAACGTTGCCAATCATCTGTCGGCATCCAAACGCGCTATCACCTGCCGGTAGCGCGTCAACCGGAACGCACCCCATTGCACTCCAATCAAGATTTGCGCTCTCCGGCGTCGGCAAGTCATCGCCCCAGGGATAGCGACGCTTGGGCACGCCAAGAGCTCGCCCATTTGCCGGTCGCTCGGCACTCGCCGCGATCTCCCACTCTGCTTCTGTCGGCAGACGCCGACCTGCCCAACGGCAGTACGCATCAGCCTCATGCCAATTGAGATGGATAACGGGTAAGCGCTCTTCGAGCGCGACCCATTCATCGAAGTTCCGCCGCAGCCAATCGTTTCCCTCTCGGCGCCAGTACACCGGATGTTCCGCACCGACAGCGGTTCTCCAGTGCCAACCTTCCGTAGTCCAGAGCTCACTCCGCTTGTAGCCATTATCTTCAACGAAATCACTGAACTGGCCATTGCTAACGGCGGTCTTAGAGATCGCAAAAGGGGCTATTTCAACATCATGTGCTAATTGTTCGTTATCGAAAATGAAGCGTTCTTCGTGAGGGCTTCCGAGCATGAATTTTCCACCGGGTATTTGTGCGTCGCGTGTCAGGTCATCGCTGGTTGGGCCCAGAGTCTCAGTATGTTCCGCAAGCGGCACCTTGTTAGTTACTGCGATTGCTGGTGCAGGATAGCTCAGAGTCTGACGTGTGTAGGTGATCGCTTCGTCGTGCATCTGCTCGTGTAGCAGAACTAGGTTCAGGAAATATTCTTGATCAAAGCCGCCAGCATCTTTCAGGCTGGGGTTCTCGGAACTGGCCTGCTCAATCACCCGCTCAAGAACTCGCTCCATGTAAGCGAGGGTTTCGTCTCTCTCGAGTAACGGCAAGTCCCAACGCGTGTCGTGGGCTACTCGCGCGGAATCGTAAAGCTCGTCTCCCTGTTTGAGAATCGGCGGTTGACGACCTAAGTGCCGTAAGACCCAGAACTCCTGAAACCAAGCCAGATGGCCAATCTCCCAACGGAGTGGGTTCACGATCTGCAGACGCGGACCCATCAACTGCGTTTCGGAGAGGTCTGCGACTAACTCCAAGGTGCGCGCGCGAGTTTCCCTTAGCGCTTCGATTAATTGAGCGCCCTTTATTCTTGATTCGTCATTTGCAATTGTTGTTAGGGCCACTACGCTTTGTGCGCCGTCACAATGATCATTTGTGCGGGAATACTCATCTCGGTATTCGAAAAGAACTCACTCACTGCTTGCCTGGCTTCTTTTGCGAGCAACTCCGCCTGGGAAGTTGGAAGCGTGGCTAATTTTTCTCGCAGCGTCCCGGAGGTTTCGGAGCGCATCTCCCAAAACTGCTCTAGCGAGATCGGCGCGGCAATGTTGAACTTAAGCACACGCTCCTTAATATCAACCGCCCCGGCTTCAGCAAGAATCCGAGCCAGACTGCCAGGCTCGGCGAATCGGAAAGCGCCAGGCGTGTTCGGATCGGCCTCTGCTGTCACCTCAAAGTATCGTCCAACTACGCTGGTAATCGCGTAAGAGAAAGGGTTCAGCTCACTCTTGCCCCAAACGGCAAGGGATATCACGCCGTCGTGCTTTGTTACCCGCAACATCTCACGCAACGCAGCCACCGGATCAGGAAAGAACATGGCTCCAAGTCTGCAGACCACAGCGTCAAAGGATTGGCTCTCAAACGGCAGGGATTGAGCCGAGCACTGCTTGAACGTAATGTTTTTCAGTCCACGGCGCTGCGCTTCACTCTCGGCCGCGGCCACCATTTCCTGCACGGCATCGGTATAGATCACCGAACCAGTTGGTCCAACTACACCCGCAATCGTTAACGAAGGCTCTCCCGCACCACCCGCCACATCCAGCACCGCTTCGCCCTCCATAATGTTGGCATCCTCAATGAGGGCCTGCGTAACGGGGGCGAAAATTGTACTGATAGTATTTGCGTGCTTTTGCCAGTAGAAAGCCGATGCGCGCCACTCGCGTAAGACCTCATCACTATCAGTGTCTATCGCGGTCATCTTCGAGTCACCATTGACAGCGGTCATGGCCTTCCCCTGAAAATCAGAGCTTTCCAAATCCCTGCATGATAGAGAAGGCACCCCGATTGTTAAAATGAATTGTTCCAATCATCACGATAGTGAACTGCAATA
>DASSCG010000015.1:0-5551 GCA_035697925.1 Pyrinomonadaceae bacterium | reverse complement strand
GTTTCACCACGAAAATAACTTTCATCGCCGATCACATTTCCATTGATCTGCCTAATTCCTCGCGCGTAGAGGTTCTCGGCCAGCTGGACCAGCGATCCGTCGTTGTGGTCCTTCCGCGCTCGCGCGACAAGATCCGGAGCTCCTCGGCCATAAAGGATGAGATCACCGTTGATAGTGCCAGCAGCATCGGGTTGTGTGGTTGAGTAGGCCGACGTACGCCAACGATAGTCCGAACCCAACAAGTCGAGAGCTACCCCGGTCGTATAGATCTTCATATTCGACGCCGGAATAAAAAGTTGATCTGCGTTGCGTCCGTAGATCTCTTTCCCGGTTGTTAGCGAAAGGATGGAAACGCCCCAACGTGCTGGTGCGAGTTCACTGTGATCAAGGATAGAGTCAATAGACTGAGTCAGAGTTAAGCGTGATTCTTTTGAAGCGCTGGTCTTATCACTGGCCGAAGTGGCTGCGGCTGGTTCTTGTCTCGTCTCGGAAAAGGCTTTACCCGTTTGGCTACGCTTTAAGGTCCAGAGAGCAATCAGGACAAGGAAGATACCTAAGACACAATTTATTAGAAGGCGCCGATTGGATGCAGACGTGCGATTCATCCTTATGTTCCTGGCTCTATGGATCGACAGACACCGAAGCTCATGAGCTTGTCTCTGAGATCCCGTCAAACATTGGGCTAACAATTCAGCTTGCGAAGAGAGTCGCGGATCGACTTCCAGCCAATACCGTTCGGGCGGCGGTATAGACCTCGTCCACTGTAACATCGTCAATGATGCTGCTATAGATGATTTGGTGTCGTTCGCCCTGGGGCAGGTAGCTTTGCGGAGCGCGTTTATCGAGGAGAAGAACGACCGGAGTGCCAACGGCCGAAGCAATGTGCATCGGCCCGGTGTCATTGGAGACGAAAACTGCGAGGCGAGCCTGGGCGGCCGCGACCTCTGGAATACTTAGTTTGTCCAATATCAGCGTAGCTGGTGGAAAGGTTCGACGAATATCCTGGATTAGTCCACGCTCTTCAGGTCCGAGAAATACAAGAACTCGCACCTTATCGTTTCGAGCCAGGAAGTCGGCCAGTTCAGCAAATTTCGTCAAAGGCCAACGACGGCTGGGATGGCCCGCACCAGGAAATAGTCCCACCAGCGGAGAGCCGACGTCGGCCTTGGCCTGCTTTAATATTTTTTCCACGGCCTGGTCATCGGAGGTCCTCGTCTTGAGGTGAGGCAATCGGTCCGCATCCTTCACGCCAAGCGGAATCAATACATCCAGGTAACGATCGATTAGATGACGTTGCCGGTGATCGACTTCAACCGGCGGTCGCGGATGGAAGTTGGCAAGAAAATCCAGCGAACGTGTAGGGCGTCGTGAATAGAGTCGTTTCGGAGCACCCGACAAAAACCCAAGGAGGTTTGTTTCCGACAGGCTATGAAGATCGATCACGAAATCGAACTTAGATCGCCGCACTCCCTGGATTAATTTGCCGATTCGCGCCAGCGAAAGAAGTTTGGGTCCGTCCCTCAGCGCGACCCGATCAACCACAAGGATCGAATCAGCATAGCCCGATAGATCAACAACCTCAGCACCTGGCTTGCCGACAGCCACCGTGATAGTCGCTTTCGGAAAGCGGTCGCGTATAGCGTGCAGTGCCGGCAGACTGAGGACAACATCGCCAAGCTGCCCAAAATCAATAACCAGGATATTTCGCGGATCAAAACTCAATTGCTATTGCTAAACCAGCCAAGTGTTCTAAGAGTTCCGTAGATCGCGTCCTGTCATCTCAGCCGGTTGGGTTATGCCCAGCAAGCCGAGAAGCGTAGGAGCCACATCTTCAAGTGCTCCCCCGTCGCGCAGTTTCAGACCGCGCGAGGCCTCATCGATCAAGTGCAGGGGCACTGGGTTAGTCGTATGGGCGGTGTGCGGCTGCCCGGTTTCCGGATTGACCATTTGCTCCGCATTGCCATGGTCTGCAGTAATAATTGTTACGCCGCCAGCACCTTTAATCGCCTTTGTAATCCAGCCCAGACAGGTATCTACGTACTGACATGCTTCGATAGTCTTGTCCAGTTTGCCGGTGTGCCCGACCATATCGGGATTCGCAAAATTAACGACGAAGATATCAGTTTGGTTGTCTTCGATGCCTCGCAACACCTGATCGGTTACCTTGAACGCCGACATCTCAGGTTGCAAGTCATAAGTAGCAATCTTCGGCGAGGGCACCAGCAATCGATGCTCAGAAGGGTATTCCTTTTCCACGCCGCCATTGAAAAAATAGGTCACGTGAGCGTACTTCTCAGTCTCCGCAAGCCGGTAGTTGCGCACACTAATACCGGCCCATACTTCTGCCAGAACGTTTTGGTGTTCGTGAGGAGCAAACGCTATTGGAAGGGGAAAGGTTCGATCGTACAGAGTGAAACAGACGAAGTGAACCTTCGGCCGGCCGGGCGCTGGAAACTCTTTGAAGCCCGCCACCGCCAGGGCTCGTGTCAATTGACGAGCTCGATCCGGCCTGAAGTTGAAAAAAATAACCGCATCTTCCTCATTGATAGTTCCTATCGGCTGCGAGTTGTCATCCGTTATCACCACGGGTTCGATGAATTCGTCAGTCAAGCTTCGTTCGTAGGAGCGCTTGATCGCGTTTAAGGGATCGGTGTTACGTTCACCCTCACCGTGCACAAGTAAGTCATAGGCTCGTTTGGTCCGTTCCCAACGCTTATCGCGGTCCATCGCGTAATAACGACCGACGACACTCGCGATTTTGCCGGCCCCAATCTCTTCTATTTTCTTTTGCAGCATCGACACGTAGTCGATCCCGGAGGATGGTGGAGTGTCGCGGCCGTCAAGGAAGCAATGGATATAAATGCGTGTGAGTTCATGGGCCTTGGCCATGCGGAGCAAAGCGTAAAGATGTTCGAGAGAGGAATGAACCTGCCCATCAGAAACTAAGCCCATCAAATGCAGCGCCTTGTTTCTTTTCTTGACGCCCTCCATTGCTGCGACCAGAACCTCGTTTTTGAAAAATCCTCCGGTGGCAATTTCATAGTCAACGCGTGAGACATCCATCCGGATGACGCGACCGGAACCGATGTTCAAGTGCCCTACCTCCGAATTGCCCATCACTCCGGCAGGTAAACCCACACGCGACCCTGAGGCCTCGAGGAGTGTGTGCGGATACAATTCCGTCAATTCGTCGTAATGGGGGGTCGTTGCGAGGGCAATCGCATTTCCTTCGCGAACCGGCGAATAGCCCCAGCCATCGATGATTATTAGCGCGAGGGGTTTGTTGTTCTTCAAATCTGCCTTAATTGATGAGTTGAGATCTATTGAGCGGTGTCATGCCAGTAGTCGGGCGCTTCTTGCATCTGAGGATCTGGTCGTTCCATCCATCGTTCAGGCCGCTTAAGTTCGATGAAACCAAATTGCCGATAGAGTTCGTGCGCATCTTTGGTGGCCAACACCCACCGGCGAAATCTCTGCAGGTCCGGATGCGAAAGGATAACTTCGACCAGCCACTTGCCCAAACCTCTTCCGCGGTAAGTATCAAGTACGAAGACGTCGGCTAGCCATGCGAAGGTGGCATAGTCGGTCACAACTCTAGCGAAGCCGATCTGTTGTTCGGCTTTGTAAAGCCCGAAGTTTAGTGAATTTTCGATGGAACGTTTTACAGTGTCGACTTTCCGGCCTTGGGCCCAATATGAATCTGTCGACAGGTACTTATGAATGACCGTAATGTCGAGTTGTTTTGGGTCAGTGCTGATTGAAAACTCGCCCCGCTTCCATTCACGACTCATCTTTTCGTCACTGACCTTTGTTTACTTTGATTCAGAATGGTTCTAGCGCCGCGCTGCTCGGGCGCTCCGGGGACGGGTATTTTGAGCGGCAGGAGCAATCTGATAGAACGCAGCCCTCCCTGGATAGCGAGCTGCTTCACGCAAGTCTTCCTCAATCCGTAGAAGTTGATTGTATTTCGCTATGCGATCTGTGCGCGATAAAGAGCCGGTTTTGATCTGGCCGGCATTGGTAGCTACTGCAAGATCGGCGATAAAGGGATCCTCTGTCTCTCCCGAGCGATGAGAGATGACTGCGGTGCGATTCGATGTTTTTGCCAGCTCAATGCAATCAAGGGTCTCAGTGAGAGTGCCGATTTGATTTACTTTAATGAGGATTGAGTTTGCCACACCAAGGTCGATTCCTTTGCGCAGAAATGAAGTATTGGTCACGAACAGGTCATCGCCTACCAACTGCACCCGCTTTCCCATCTCATCGGTCAAGGTCTTCCAGCCGTTCCAATCATTCTCGGCCATTCCGTCTTCGATGGAGATAATCGGATACTGTTCTGTCCAGCTCTTCCAGTAAGCGACCATTGCATCACTCGACAGCTTTCGCTTATCGCTCTTCTTGAACACATATGACTTGCCATCAAAAAACTCGCTGGCTGCTGGATCGAGAGCCAGGAGACAATCGTTTCCAGCGGAATACCCGGCCTGCGTTATCGCTTCTAGTATGGTTTCAATCGCCTCTTCATTCGATCGCAAATTAGGAGCGAACCCGCCTTCATCGCCAACGCTGGTAGCGTAGCCTTTTTTCTGAAGAACGGATTTCAGTGTGTGAAAGATTTCGGCTCCAATTCGAAGAGCTTCACGGAACTGGGAAGCGCCGACTGGCACGATCATGAATTCTTGAAAATCGACGTTGTTATCAGCATGAGCGCCACCATTGATGATGTTCATCATCGGGACTGGGAGGGTTCGAGCGTTTGGCCCTCCAAGGTACTTGTATAGAGGGATTTCCAAATAAGCGGCGGCCGCTCGGGCAGTAGCCAGGGAGACTGCGAGAAGTGCATTGGCTCCGAGTTTCGATTTCGTGGAGCTCCCATCCAGTTCGATCAGGGTCTGATCGATCTCCGCTTGATCGAGCGCATCCATTCCATCGAGTTCGGGCGCAATGACCTCGTTCACGTGCCTTACGGCCTTCAAGACACCTTTGCCTCCGTAGCGCTTTTTATCACCATCGCGCAGTTCGACAGCCTCATGCTCTCCCGTTGACGCACCGGACGGTACTGCTGCACGACCTACTTCGCCGCCAACCAGGGTAATCTCCGCTTCAACAGTCGGGTTACCTCGTGAATCCAGAATCTCTCTGGCTTGGACCTGATCAATCCAACTCATTTTTGATTTTGACTCCTGGTAAGGTGTGTTGGTTATCCGGCTGCGCGCGCGCCGGCCGCGGACGGAGCAGAACCGGTGACCTCGGTTTCCTCTGATAATTCTAGACGTACCCGCATCACTCGACGGCGCTCGACTCGTTCAACCCGAAATACCAGGCCGTTGTGCCTCACTACTTCACCTGGCTTTAGCACGTGACCGGCGGCGGTCATCAGGAAGCCCGCAATAGTCGTGTAGGCTTCGGATTCTGGAATGGAAAGTTTCAGTCTGCGATTCAAGTCACGGACGGCGAGTCCGCCATCGAGCATGAAGTGCCTTTCGTCCACGGCATTGATTTGCTCGTTAACTTCTTCGTCATGTTCGTCTGAGATTTCACCGACGATTTC
>DASSCG010000014.1:0-14734 GCA_035697925.1 Pyrinomonadaceae bacterium | reverse complement strand
TTACTTTCCATTTGGCACCCCCGACACGTACTGGCTGAGGAAGGTCCAGGACAGACAGTCTATTCTCAAGACTCACGGAAAGCCAGAATTTTTCTTCAGACGTAAGAGGCAAGCCGTTTTCCGGCTGAACTGTCTCGACGGCAATCGAGACTTGAGTCCTACTCGGTAACGAGTTAACGTTGGCTCACTACTTCCCCCCAGGCCCCCGGTTCTTTTGCAGTTTGTCCATCGCGTTATGAAACCAAACCTAATCCGAACGTTAGCTGCTTTGATATTTGTCGGCCTCGGAGCTGCCTCAGTCGAGGCCCAGACCTCCGCACAAGAACGCGCGGCTAATCTGCGTAAGCAGCTCGCTGAAGCGCAGGCTAAGCAAACGGAATTGGAAACTCGGCTCCAGCAACTTGAAGAAGATTTGAAACCTGAGAACATCGAAAAAACTCTGGCGGGCGTCGGTAGCACCAAGCCGGAAGAGCTTCGCGAACAACGCCGGCGCCAATTGGAGACTGAAAAGAAGAGTGTGCAGACGCGTTTGGATCAACTATCAACCAGTCGCAGCCGTTTGGAAACAGGAATTTTGCAGGCCGATGCGGCCGTTTACCACAGCAGTGCCGCAGCACCTACCGTTGAGACGGAAAAAGCAGCTGGTCCAGGGAAATCAAACAGCTCGCCAACGGCATCGCCCACCTCACGAAACGTTCAGCGCCGCCCGAGGCGACACAAGCGACCCAAAATGAGACCGAGGAAGGTCCCTCAAGGCGAGTGAGACGAAGGTTAATTCCGAAAATTCTGCGTCACCATTACTCCTCGCATACCGCCGTCCATAATCCCAATGCCAACGCGCCCGAATTCAGGCCGAAGGATATTGGCTCGATGTCCTGGCGAATTCATCAAGCCCGTGTGCGCAATCGGTACCGAGCGAGCAAGCGCGAGATTTTCCCCTGCGGTCAGAAACCGGACCTCAGCAGCACGCATTCGGTCGAAGGGGTCGCGACCTTCCGGTGTGTCATGAGCGAAGTAACCGCGGACAAACATGTCCGTAGAGTGTTTGCGCGCAACTTCCGTTAGTTCCGGATCTGGTGAGAGCGCCTTCAGCCCCGCCGCTTGTCTCTCTTTATTTACGAGTCTCAACATCTCAGCTTCCAAATCAGGTCGCGGACGAGAAGCGTCGACAGTAAATGGCAGCGTGACGCGTTCGTCGGAGCCAGGTTGGACTGTTAGTAAGTTGAGAGTTTGAGCAATGGCGTCGCCGAAAACCGGATGAAGGGCCGTTTCCAAACGTTCCGTATATGAGGACAGTCGATTTACTAATCCACTAGCGCGCACTCGCTCACTGAAGCCCTCACCGAGAGGTATTGCGAGCAATACCGAAGCAACAATCGCAGCAGTAATTAGACCGTTCGCCAGCCCTGGTAGCAGCCCAAAGACTTGATTCACTGTGCGCTCATGAACATCTTCGGGAAGACGGCTGAGTAATGCGGAACTGAGAAGATGAACCGACAGAGCGACGAAAGCCGCGACTAAAACGAAAGCCAAAGGTTGATCCCAAACATCTGACCAGAGAACAACACGAGGGCCGAGCCAGTACGCCACTGGCTGATAGAATCGCAGGCCTGCAATAAGAGCGAGAATCCATCCCAACAGATCGAAAAATCCCAATATAAATCCTCGCCGCCAACCGTTGAGCGCGTTCGCCAGCACGATGACGAGAAGCAGGATGTCAACAGCGTTAAAGTTCATAGAGTCGATAACCATCCTTGGCGCGAAACTCAACTAGACCATGGCGTCGGTTTGCGTACCCAACGATGCTTTTTAAGTTTTTCAAGTAAATCGGCAGGCAGCGCACCAGCCTCTCCTGCGGCAATGTTTGATTCAACATGAGACAACTTGCGCATTCCCGGAATGATTGTGCTTACAGTCGGGTTCGAGAGAATAAAACGCAGCGCCATCTCCGGCATACTCATTTTAGTTGAGTGCTCTTTATTCCATTCCTCCAGAAGTTTCTTTAAGGCATCGGCGCGCTCTACGCTCGCCGTCAGGTTCTCAGGAACAAAATAGGTATTACGCCAGTCCCCTTCCGGCCACTTGCTGTCCTTCGTAAGTGTTCCCGTCAGCGTCCCTTCGTCAAACGGAACGCGCGCGATGACGGCCACATTCATTTCTTCGCACGCCGGAAACAAGTCGTCTTCAGGATTCTGATCGAAGATATTATAAATGACCTGCACCGAATCGATTTGTCCGGTCCTGACGGCCTGCACACCGTTCCAGGGCTCCCAGCGGTTAAGACTAATACCGATCGCATTGATCAGCCGTTGACTGCGCAGATCGTCGAGTTTATAGAACCAACGATCGTCCTTAAGCCATTGGTCCTCCCAGGTGTGAAACTGCATTAGATCGAAACTCTCGAGCCCGGAACTCTCAAGACTTCGGTGCACAAACTCTTCGACATGATCAGGTGGATAGGACTCCTGCAGTGTGTATTCGGGACGAGCCGGCCACTGTTTGTTGCGAGGAGGAATCTTCGTGGCTGTGTAAAGCCGCTTATCGCGGTTGGCCCGTACGGTTTGGCCCAATAGATTTTCGCTGCGGCCTTCGCCGTAAGCGTACGCAGTGTCGAAGAAGTTACAGCCGCGGTTTACGGAAGTTTGCAAGGACTGAAGCGACTCATGATCGTCTGAGTTGGACCATCCGGCCATCCCCCACATCCCGTACCCAATCTCGCTTACTTTCCAGCCGGTTCGCCCGAATTGTCTGTAGCGCATATTTTCTCCGCTGTATCAAAGCCTCACTTAATAATGATTTCATCGACGAAGATCCAGGCCTCACCACCCGCCCCTGCATGCCACGCTGGAATCTGACCGTAGTTCCTGGCGCGAATGCGAATATAGCGGGCTTCCTGCGGTCTGATGTTTTCTGCCAAGTCTTTCATGACGATGCCGTATTTGTTCTCTGGAACGTCATTCCGAACCGTGAGGGCTTGAACAAAACTTCGACCGTCGGTCGACAAATCAAAATCCACCTGACGCGGTAACCAGATCCAGGAACCGATGTCTTGCAGAAATCCTGCACCCAATCGAGCGACCGTTTCCGTCTTGCCTAAATCCACCACCGCAACCAAATCCTGTCCCTGGTAGCCCTGCCACGCGCCGCCACTCCAATTTGTAGTGCCTCGGATTCCATCAATTAAAGCGAGGTCTCCGCCGCCTGGATACTGGGCGCTGTATTTTGAAGTCAGCGTGAGGTTCCAGTTGTGAGGGATCTTGAGGAAGTTGCCGGTGGCGACCAGACTTCGACTTCCGCTTGCTTCTATTACGATCGCTTTCACTGTGCTCGAACGATCGATGCTGAACGGCTGGGTGAATCTAAGCGAGTTTTTTGATGGCTGTGAACCGTCTACGGTGTAATAAATGTTCGCAATGGATGATCGAGTCCGCGCACCAGTACCGGTACCAAGGCCACTTGCGGGAGCATTTCCTTTTATATTGATATCAAGTCGATCTCTAAAAGTCTGGCCGGCCGCCTTTATCACTGGGACAGGGATGAAACCCTGTTCGGAGACTTTTGAAATGGGAGCATCATTGTCGCCAGTGCCCCATCTTAGATTTGGCTGCGCGCTCATTTTAAAAACCAGCTCGCCTCCGGCCATTAAGTCTTGATGAGTCAAGTAGGATTTGTGGTACGGTTTGCCATTTAGAGTTGCGGACTCAATGTAAAGATTAGTTTTCGAAACTCCCTGCGCCTTAATGACAAATGTCTTTTGATTCTCGAGATTGAAGCGCACTTCCGGAAACAGGGGAGTGCCAATAGCATAAATAGTGGAGCCCGGTGTTACCGGGTAAAATCCGGCGGCGCTCAACACATACCAGGCCGACATCTGACCACAATCTTCATTACCAATTAGCCCGTCTGGCTCCGGCTTATAGAACTCGTCGAGAATCTGGCGCACGCGAAATTGTGTCTTCCAGGGTTGATTCGCGTAGTTGTAGAGGTAAGCCATGTGGTGGCTAGGTTCATTGCCGTGCGCATACTGACCAATCAGTCCGGTAATGTCTGCCTGTTCACGGCCGGTCGTCCTACTGTCCCCTGTAAACAGCTGATCAAGCTTCTCAGCAAACCTTTGCTTGCCTCCCATCGCATCGATCAAACCAGAAACATCGTGCGGCACAAAGAACGTGTACTGCCAGGAGTTGGCTTCAGTAAAATTGAAATCGACCTCACGGGGATCGAATGGGTCAAGCCAGTTACCGTTCGAGCGAGGACGCATGAACCCTGATTCGGGATCGAAGACGTTCTTGTAAGACTGCGCCCGTTGAATGAACCGAGTGTAATCAGCATCTTTGCCGAGAAGGCGGGCCACCTGGGCGATGCACCAGTCGTCATAGGCGTACTCAAGCGTCTTTGAAACTGACTCTCGCTCCTCTTCCATCCCGATGTAACCATGATCGGTATAAGCGTCGAGGCCGAAGTGTTTCAAATCGGCGCTGTGTTTCACAGCCTTGAAGGCTTGTTCAGAATCAAACCCACCTATTCCTTTCGCGAGCGCATCGGCGATTACTGAGACCGCGTGATAGCCGATCATCGTGTCAGTTTCATTTGCTGCCAGCTCCCATACCGGTAATCGCCCACCCTGTTCGTATTGCGCGAGAAATGTCCGTATGAAATCGCTCGTGCGTTTCTGATCGATGATGGTGTAGAGAGGATGCGCGGCGCGAAACGTGTCCCAAAGGGAGAACACTGTGTAGTTCTCAAAACCGTTTGCTTGATGAATCTTAAAATCGCGCCCGAGATACTGCCCATCAACATCCATGAACAGGTTGGGTGCAGTCATTGAATGGTAAAGGGCTGTGTAGAAGTTCCTAAGTTGCGCTTCAGTTCCGCCTTTAACTTCGACCTTATTCAACTCGCGCTGCCATGAGGTGGATGCGGCGGCCCGTATCCTCTCAAAATCCCAGTCGGGCGTTTCCGCTGCCAGATTCTTTCGTGCCCCGGTTTCGCTAACAGTCGAAAGTGCGACCTTGGCCAGGACATGTTGATTGGTATGAACGTCGAAGCGAAAGAATGCCTTGACGTTCGTACCCTTTGCCTCTTTCAGCCCAGGAATGATCTGGTCATCGGCAGCAAGTCCATAAGACGTGAATGGACGAGCGAACTCGAGTGCGAAGTAGACAATCTGGTTTTTGGCCCAAGCCTCAGATCGTCGCCAACCTTCAATGGTGCGGTCTCCGGTAACAATTAATTTGGAATCGATTACCTTATCGCGATGAGCGAGGTCGATGATGATGTTGGCGTCTTGGGTGTTGGGGTAGGTATAACGATGAACCCCGACTCGTTTTGTGGTTGTTAGCTCCGCAAGGATCTGGTCATCCTCGAGCTTTACCGAATAGTAGCCAGGCTCGGCCCTTTCGTTTCGGTGAGTGAAGCGCGATGCGTATCCTTTATCAGTCTGCTCGCCGTTTTTCGCATTGAGATAGACATCCCGACCGGTTGGCATCAGGAGTATATCGCCATAGTCGGAGATCCCTGTCCCGCTGAGATGTGTATGACTGAATCCGTAGATGACGTCATCAGAATAGTGATAACCGGAACAGCCGTCCCAACCCGTAAGTCGCGTGTCCGGACTTAGCTGGACCATGCCGAAAGGTACGGTCGCGCCTGGGAACGTGTGGCCGTGACCGGCCGTGCCAATGAATGGATCGACATAATGATTTGGACCACGCTGGGGACCACCTGGGGGCCCCTGCAATGGCAAGAACCACAAGATCAATAAGGCGAGGAGGATCTTCACTGGTTGAGTTGCGCTTGGGATGGAATTGGCACGGCGAAAAACTATAAAACACGATCTACGAAAATCACGAATGCCAGAGAAAACAAAGCGATGTCCTAATTTGAGAGATGGCGTATGAGGGACAAGACGATCCACGAAATCCCGCGAAATAACACGAAATGTTTAATGATATTTCGTGTGAATTCGTGGATCGTTCTCTGCTTTTTTCGCCCAGACACGAACAGCTTATTATTAAGAATGCGATTTTCGTGTCACCTCGCGTTACTTCTGGGATCGTTCGGTCGCAGCGTTTGCTATTGGTGCGCAAAGCTCCAGGGCATTGCCGTCGGGATCATCGAAATAAATTGATTTCGCCGGCATCCAGTCGTGAGTTACTGGACCTTCGACCTCAACGCCGTTTTCTCGAAGGAGCTTTGCGGCGCGCTCCAGATCGGCCTCCATAGCAGTAAAGGCAAAGTGCTGCGTGGGCCAATCACCTTTGTCTTCCTGCAAGACAACCATTCCGGCATCGCCATAGACGCGCAGAAATAGCCAGTTGCGTTTCTCATCACGAATCCCCTCCTTTAGACCGAGGACTCTTGTATAAAACGCTTCAGAAGTTGGTAAGTCCCTGACGCGAACCGCGACTTCGTACACGCCTCGAATCGGTAGCATGTGTACCTCCAAAATTCACTTTGCGTCTTCGTTCTTAAAAGACTCAACTATGCTCAAAGGAGTCCTAGTGGGAATGACTCTCTTTAACTCAAACCCAGCTCTATTTAATAGATCGCGATACTCTCCGTGTGTACGCTCTGCTCCGCCCGGTGATACAAGCATCTCGAGGTCCTGAATTTTGCTGAAATGTGGTTCGTTACCTTCAGGTACGACCATTTCTATGATCAGCAGCCGGCCACCAACGGGTAGGACCTTATGAATGTTTCTTAGGATTTTTAGAGCTCGCTCATCATCCCAATCATGAATGATGAACTTCATCATGTACGCGTCGGCGCCGCTGGGGACTGCTTCGAAGAAGTCTCCCGTTTTTAGTTCCACACGGTCGGCCACGCCTTCTTGTTCAAGTACAGCGGCAGCTCCCTCAATCACCTGACGTAAATCAAATAACAAACCTTCGAGCCGAGGGTTCGCCTTCAAGAAACCAGTAAGCGGCATCCCGTGACCGCCCGCGATATCGGCGAGTTTCCTGACCCCGGCAAAGTCATAAGCTTCGACGAGCGCCGGAAGAGTGTTGGTCGAGAAACTAGTCATAGCGCGGTTGAAGACTTCGTACTCAGCAGGATGTTCTTGCAAATAGGGAAACACTTCCTTCCCATGCACTCGCTCCCATGCCACCTTCCCCGTCTTCACGCTATAAAGCAGTTCGCTGTAAACCGACCAGTGCCACGGTTCCCCCATGAAAATTGCGGCGTCCTTCATAGATCCAGGTTGGTCGGCTATCAAAAGCTCTGCTTCAGGAGTTAATTCAAATATTTTCTCAGGCGTTTCTTTAAAGACGCCCAGGCTCGCCAGGCATCGAAGTGTACGGTAGAGGGCTCGTTCATGGGTTTCGGTTCTTCGCGCTAGTTCGGCCACAGGCAGCGGTTGTTTCTTTAACAGATCGGCAATTCCGAGTTTGGCGGCCACATAGACCGCCTGGGCCGGAAAAGATCCACCTAAAATGTTCATTAATCTGGCTTCGGGTGGTAGGGGAACGGCTGCTTCCACGGCAGCATTGCTCTGGGTCGTCATTGAGAGATTCTCCTGTTTAGGTTAGGGATTAAGTTGGTTGGGATATTACCATTACGAACAAGGTTGGGTTAGCTTGCTGACCACTTAAAGGCGTTTAGCGTAGGACGTTGACTCAGTCAGTTTCCGCTAATTACCCCATCAGGGAACCTTTTAAGGGTTGGGGGCATCGCATTAGCCGACACTAAGCCTCTCCCGCTTGCAAAAGCATTCGACTCTTGCTAAACCTCCTGATTGAAATGCTCGCTGGGAGAAGAACGATGAAGAAGATTTCATACGCCTTGTGCGCAGTTGTCCTTGTCCTGTCTCTGGTCGTTCCTATAGTCGCCGACACGATCCGCTTGAAAGACGGAAGCGTCATTCGCGGTCAGGTCATCGGCTTTAAAGACCAACAATTTACTATCCTGATTGGGGCTGGAACCAAGGGGCGCCGCAGTCGCACTTCGATTTACGTTGAGGACATCGAATCAATCGAATTTGATTCGGCAACCACAGCAGCAGGCGCGTCATCAGGCAATGACGATATAAGCTCGAGCAATCCGGAGCCCGTTTCTCAACCTCCCCGCATCAACCCTCAGACTGACTCGAACACGAGCGGTCCGAGAACAAACAGCCCGGGCGCTTCACCCACTTTCTTTACTATCAAGGTTGCTGTTCGCGCCGACAACACAAATAACGGTTGGACCAATAGTGGTTTGGTAGTCCGTAGAGGACAACGTTTGCGGATTAGTTCTTCGGGACGTGTTTCACTTGGTCGGGGAAGGTTTTCAACTCCGATCGGCCTGAGCACCATTTCGGATACCGAAAAGTTAATGCGCAACGAGCCCACCGGCGCTTTGATAGCAGTGGTTGGAGATGACAACGACGATTTCATTCTTGTCGGCACCCGACGTGATTTTGTCGCGCAGCGTGACGGCGTTTTGTTCCTCGGGGTCAATGAGGGAAACTTGACCGACAACACTGGCACGTATGACGTCGTGATAGAGGCTGAAACCGGCTCAGCCCGATGATGCGGCAAACCCCGGTTTATTGCTCGGCATCAGACCTTTTTGGGCAGTTTTGCTGTGATGCGTGACTGACGACATCCTTATGTTGATAGTTGCGTTATTCTTAGGCACACCGCGGCTTTAGCGCGGTGTTGCGCCCCCCTGAAGCCCGGTGTGAATTGTCGAGAGCACCGCGAAGGAACACTTTTGGGACATCTTTTGATATCGACAGGATCGTAGTTTTATGAAGTACTTAAAATCTTCCCAACTCTTCGCAGCCGCACTGGTAGCCGCTTTACTACTGGGAACATTTGCAACGCTTGCGTTTTCGCAATCTCGCCGGCAACCGCCCGCCGCCAATCAAAAAAAGAACAAGCGGCCTAGTGAAACTGTCCAACCAGGAGAAAAACAGCAGGAAGAGCCCTTGCCGCCAGATCTAACTGGCAAGCCGCAAGAAGCTGACAAGGTCACTATCAGCACTCAAATCGTTAACGTCGATACCGTCGTCTATCACAAAAAGAGTGGACAGATTGTCACGGGATTGAAGAAAGAGAATTTTGCGCTCTTCTCCGACGGAAATCCCCAGGTCATCACAAACTTCTCCACACCCGAAGCCCCGATCACTGTGGTCATGGTTTTGGAGTACAGCAAGTGGTCAGAGATGTTTGGCTATTACGGCAGTGGTGGCTACGATCCGGGTACTTATGAGGTACTTCGTCCAACTGCGATGTTCCTGTCGCAGTTTATTAAGCCGCCGGACGATTACGTTTCGGTGGTTGCTTACGATATGCGTCCTACGCCTTTGACGGATTTTACCAATGATCCCAGGAGGATAAATGAGGTCATTAACCTCTTGCTACGGAATACACCCGCGTTTCGCGAGAGCAATCTGTTTGATGCGTTGAAGTTCGTTCTCATCGGCGGGCGAGGCGACTCAGTTGTGTTGGAAGATTCGAAGTCGGATACGTCTGACTATTCTGGCCTGGTCACGGTCCAGGGGCGAAGGCGTGCGGTGATTCTAATAGCCTCGGGTATTGATACCTTCAGCAAGATTAATTACAGCAATGCCAGGAAGATAGCGCAGAACGCAGGCATTCCGATCTACATCATTGGTACAGCAAACATGTTTAATAAGAAGTATGGTGATTCATTGCCGGCAACTGATGGTCTTTCAGGGATGCCTGGTCGAATGACCCTGCTGCAGGCAGACAACACACTTAAGACTTTTGCCAAGGAAACGGGTGGGGCTTACTTCCCTTACACATTTGAAGGCGAGATACCGGGAATTCTGAATTCAATTAATGGGCTGCTTCGAAGTCAGTACAGTTTGGCGTTCAATCCCGGTGACGTCCGCGATGGCAAACAACACAAGATCAAAGTGAGCGTGGATGTTAATGGCGACGGTGTCTATGACGATAAGGAGTATGTCATTCAAGCGCGCTCGGTCTATAACGCGCCGAAAGGCTAGCGCCACCCGCAACACAATGACCGTTGAGGCAGCAAACCGTAAGGTTCGCTGCCTTACTTTTTTAAGGGCAAGATCAAGAAGTGCAAGTTGGGGCAATTTGGAGGTCGGGAAGGGTCGGTTCACTCCTGCTTGCTTTTGCTGGGAGTCGGCGGGGGTAAACCGCCCTTCCCAACTTGAAAATTTTCCCAGATTGACCGAGACATCAATCGTCAATTTCAATGAATCCTGATGTGATCATTATCGGTGGCGGAGCAGCCGGCTTACTTTGTGCGATCGAAGCCGGAAAACGAGGCCGGCGCGTCCTTGTTATCGAGCACGCTGAACGCATAGGCAAGAAAATCGCCATTTCCGGCGGGGGCCGATGTAATTTCACAAACATCTACACGAGTCCTGACAATTTCATTTCCGACAATCCACACTTCTGCAAGTCTGCGCTCGCTCGTTACACACCCTCGGACTTCATTTCGATGGTCCAGAAGCATGGTATCCCTTACCACGAGAAAAAACTGGGACAGCTTTTCTGCGACGAAGGCTCCAGGAAAATAATCGAAATGCTGCTCCTCGAATGCGAAGCAGCCGGTGTAGAGATTCGCCTCAGAACCGGCGTTCGCTCGGTCGAGAAGAATTCGCGCTTCGAAGTTGAAACTGAAACGGGAAAGATGACCTCAGAATCCTTGGTGATCGCCACTGGAGGTCTTTCGATTCCGACACTCGGTGCCACAGATTTTGGTTACCGTATGGCTCGGAAGTTCGGCCTGGCGATTAATGAACCTCGGCCGGCGCTTGTTCCCTTCACACTTTCAAGGATAGTGCAAAGCGAATTCATTTCTCTGAGTGGTATCTCAGTTGACGCCCTCGTAAGCTGTGATGGGCAACAGTTCCGCGAGAATCTGCTCGTGACACATCGGGGCCTGAGTGGGCCGGCAATTCTGCAGATTTCTTCTTACTGGCAACCGGGGAAACCCATCGCCATCAATTTATTACCGGATCACGACGCAGAGGACCTGTTACGCTCACAGCAAAACCGTGACATAGAACTGGCAAACTTTCTTAGCCAGTTTCTCCCGCGACGTTTTGCGCACGCGTGGTGCGCATTGAACGCTTTCTCGCAACCACTCAAACGCTTCACCTCGCAGCAACTGGGGAATATCGCCAATAAACTCAATCACTGGGAGATCATTCCGGCTGGCACCGAAGGCTACAAAAAAGCGGAAGTGACTGCTGGAGGTGTCTCAACCGGAGAACTCTCATCACAAACAATGGAATCGAAGAGTGTTCCCGGACTCTATTTTATTGGTGAGGTAGTAGACGTGACTGGTCAACTGGGTGGATAAAATTTTCAGTGGGCTTGGGCGTCGGGTTATGCGGCCGGTCAGAATGCAAAGCCTGGGGTTGGAAGGGGCGACACGTTAGAAAGCTTCATTTTTCATTTCTCATTTGTCATTGAGGACTTACCTTGGAGGTGTCACACAGGAAATATATCGGGCAGAAAGAAGCGATAGTGACCGCACTCTACTCCTGCGAAGAAAAGCTAGATCCACGAAGCAACACGAAATCGCACGAAGGAAAGGCGCCTAAATGACAAATGAGAAATGACAAATGACAAATGGTAAATATTTCCTTTCTTGCTGCCTACTGCTGCTGCCGTCTGCCTATTCTTGTTTCAGCTTCCGTGAACCCTGAGACGAAATTCATCATTAAATGCGTAAGTCTCTGTTCGCTTTCCGGAGAACAAGCGAGATTCGCGCAGGAGCATTGGCAGTCCACCAGTCGGTAAATCCAACGAATAGGCGGGGCTTGTGAAAATTGCGGAGATTTGCGGATTAAGTCTTTCCGGTAATCCGTAACGAATTGCTTTTTGAGCCACCGGAGAAAAGCCTTGAGTTCGACGGGGATTAATGAATTCAATTGTGCGGTCGAAAATGTTGAGCCGCGTGGGCTGATCGCGTAGCGCCAGATCTCGATGCACCAGCATGTTGGCCACAGCTTCTCTGAGAGCACCACGGTGGTAGTTCGCTCGAGCTGGAACCGGACTCTCCACGTCCTCAGCAGGTCGCGAACCTCGAGGACGCGAATCCCACAAATCACAGTAGCGACTAAGAAAACGGAGGGCCGATTCGTATAGAGTCGCTAAGTTGCCACTGAGTTTAATCCGTTCGACGACTGCACTCTGTACCGAGTCACCTGCGAACCTCGTCGCCGTGATTGTGGAACGCGGCAGCAATTCACTAACTCTCTCGTCCTGTCCGAACAGGAGCACACCGGCTATGGTAGGTGTCACTTCGGTCCCGTTGTTTGTGGCTAACAATAGATCGCGCTGAAGGAAGTCGGCAGTGGGATAACCAGAACTAGTTGCTTCGTCGAAAGCATCCCCAGTGAATTGACGCAGAAAACTCCATAGGTGTGCTTCGTCAATATCTTTGATCGCCGATCCGATAACTGAAATGTTCTCGTACCCGAGCGGCCTCGCTTCGTCCAGCAGCGTTGCCAACTCCTCTCGCGAGGCTTCGCGTTTCTCGGCACCAATGCGCAGGTAGAACCTTCCATCGCGGGTCCGATAGGGCCGCCGTTTCCCTTCGACATCCAGGGCCACTATCCGTCGACCGTTATCAAACGCAACGCGATCAACAAAAGGAACGATCGGTGGGTAAATTTCTTCGCGGCAGATTCGTACCAGCTCTTGCTGCACGTCTTCGGCATCATCCACGCCCTCGACGCGCATTTGATCGTTAACACCAAAAACTATGACGCCGCCGCCGGTGTTTGCCAGGGCTACAATCCCCTGCGCAATCTTTTCTGAATTTGAAAGTTTTACTTTAAGTTCGAGGTAGGTATCTTCGCCCCCGCGGATCAGTCGCAGCAGTTCAATCCTCGACGTCTGGGGCGCAGTAGTGGAGAGGATGTACTCCTGGAAGGAGCGTTCAGTAGCGGGTTCGTGCCGCTGGTTGCTGCGAAATCTTCTGCGAGCCATTTGTGTATTGACGGGGCCGCTAACCTCTGCCCGCCCGGATGCCGCCTCAGCGTCATCGCTGGAATTTGGCACAGACTTTAGTCTGTGGTTTAAAGGATTACCTAAGTCCGCGTTGTTACGGAATTTGACTGTCACAGACTAAAGTCTGTTCTATTTCAGTCATCAGTCGGTTCGCGGACAGCCTCAAGTATTTCGACTTCCCGCCGTTGCAACGCTCGCCCCTGGGAATCAATAGACACAATGTAGGAGCAAACTGTTACAGTGCCGAACAGCGCCAGTGTAACATACTTGATGATTAGGCTTTGGCTGAAGTAACCAGCGGTGGTGGCCAGCAAGGGAGGGATTCCCAGCAAGACAATCAAAGGAATTATTAGCAGTCCCACAACGCCGGAGACGTTTAGACGTTTTCCAAACTGCATCCTTTTTGGAAACCGTATCGAAAGCCAGTTGCCAACAATAGACATAATTCCGGCAAAGGTGATGAAGCAAAGCACTACAAACACGATGGCCAACGGCGTGAGGTCTCGGAACACCAGATGATTAATAATCATCAAAGCCAATGAGAATACAAAAGCAATGGCGGTCAGCGCGATATTCTTCCCAACCATAATGGTGCGCCGATCTACCGGAGAAAGAATAATCGAGCGCATACCTCCCTCCTCAAATGCGAACTGATTGCAACTCAGCCCCGTAAGGATGAGGAACACATACAAAACCCCGCTGCTAGCTAGTAAACCTTCGCCGTAAGACATGAAGCCGGAAGCCATGGAGCTGGTACCCTCTTCAACTCCATCTCCTATTCGATTGCTATTGACCAGTCGTACCACTATCAATATCAAGGGCATCAACATCATCATTCGGAGTTGCGCGTTACGCACTGCATAACGCAATTCCTTCTCGATTACTGCCGATAGCTGAGGGGACGCGAATGGAATGTCCCAACCTATATAGGACTCATTTTTTATAGTTATGGCCGGTGCGGCAGCACGCTTGGCCCTTCCACCTCCGAGCACTCCACGTCGGGCAATCCAAAAAGTAGCCGCGATCAGCAGCAGGCAGTATCCTGAGAGTGTTGCCACTGCCAGGACATAGTCACTCAGCGGGTCGTCACCAAGGCCACTGGTTAACGCTAGAGCAGCAGCGCCTGGTGGTGTCCATCGCAATCCCTTGACTGACCCCGCGTGCTTTAGTAAGGCGGGAGCAAGTTGCCCCACCAGAGCGCCTCCCAGTCCGACGACAACACCGATCAAAGCGACGACAGTTTCTCCGCGTGAACGCCTTCGACGTATGAGGGAGCCCAATGAAATTGACAACCATTTGGAGAGTGCAATTCCGAAGACTACGATGGGAATGGTCGCAATTAATGAGCGACCAAGCATTCCACTTCCCATACCGGCCCCCACCCCCATCGCAATGATTGCTGGTATGGCAAAAACAGACTGTAGATTTGTCACCTCACTTAAGAAGTCAATAGCAAATAATTTCCGCAAGCTGATGGGATACATCAGCAGCCGGCCGGGCTCGAACTGCCGGTTGCTTCCGATGCTGAGTGGTAACGTTGCCCACATCAGGTAGCAGAGTGCAAAGATGGAGAAAAAGATGAACTCAGCCGAAGGAAGGTCGCCTGGTCCGTCTGCCGAGGCGTGAACCATTATGCTGGGCGAGGTTAACGCAAAGGCGGCGAGCCCCAATGCCAACGCCACGATCCCAGCCAAGATCAGGGCAGCCAGCATTCCCACAATCGAGGCCACACGGTTGGCGACCGCTCTGGACGACCGGAGTGAATTCCGAAACAACTTCCACTT
>DASSCG010000013.1:0-4208 GCA_035697925.1 Pyrinomonadaceae bacterium | reverse complement strand
GTCTCTCTAAAAAACTTCATGTCCGACGAATAGTGCCAGGGCAGTTTACCGCCCTTGCCGATTGCTCCCTTCTGGTCCACCGCCACGATTGCAATAATCATCGTTCTGTCAGATTCAGCGTAGTTTTCAAACTGCTACAGTTGCGACAATCTTGCCATGCGACTTGTAGCCCAACAACTGCAGGTCTTCGTAACGGATGTCGAGTAGACCATCGAGTCCTCTTAACTGTTGCTGATTTTCCTTGATCTCAAGCCGCGGCAAAGGCAATGGCTCGCGCGAAAGCAGTTCCTGGACCTGCTCGAGGTGGTTATTGTAAATGTGATAATCGCCTAGAGTGTAAATGAAATCTCCAACACTGAGACCGCATGAATGGGCGACCATATGAATCAGCAACGCGTATGAGCTGATATTGAAGGGCACGCCCAAAAAGGCGTCGGCCGATCGCTGGTAGAGCTGGCAATGAAGAGTGCTTCCGTTGTCTACTTTGAATTGGAAGAGAGTGTGACAAGGCGGCAAATCAACATTATCTGCCTCACGAGGATCCCAACCGCTGACAATTAGTCGCCTCGAGTTTGGATTGTGCTCTATCTCACGCACTAATCGCGCTATCTGATCCACACCGTCCTTTTTGGGATAATTGCCACCGAAAGATCGCCAGAGATAACCGTAAATCGGACCCAGGTCGCCAGGTTCGCGACCAAATCGCCTCGTATGTTCTTCGTCGGCCCACTCGGCCCATATGTCCACACCTTTGGCTCGTAAGTTCGCTTCATTGGTGTCTCCGGAAAGGAACCAAAAGAGCTCTTCCGCCACCCAGCGAAACGGTATTTTCTTGGTAGTAACTATGGGGAAGCCTTGACGAAGATCGAAACGTGTTTGATAGCCGAAACATGAAATGGTCCCAACTCCGGTTCGATCGTGGTGTTCCTTGCCATGTTCCAGAATTGATCTGAGCAGATCGTGATATTGTTTCATATGATTCTGAAGACGCCGTTCTTATTTATGAATTTCAGTATAACGTTGCTTCGGCTCATTGGGTAAACTCGTGAAACACTACAGGATTGCCTTCCTAGGGTTCGGTAATGTTGGTCGCGCTCTTGCTCGGCTCTTTGCCTCGAAGGCAGCGGAGTTGCGTGAAATCTATGATCTTGAGTCGAGCATCACGGGAGTGGCCACGCGGAGTATGGGGTGGCTATCCAACGCGGAAGGCTTTTCCGTCCCCTACTTAATCACTGGTTCGCCTGACGAATCCTTGCCGCCTGCTCGATCAAGCGGCATTAACGAATGGCTGATTCAGGCACAGCCTGACGTTGTTTTCGAAACGACGTCGCTCAATCATGAAACTGGCCAACCAGCAATCGATTACCTTTCCGCAGTCTTGAAATCCGGAGCTCATGCCATCACCGCTAACAAGGGCGCAGTAGTTTATGGTTACGACCAGTTAAGTAAGCTAGCTACCGAAGCCGGCAAATGTTTCTTCTTCGAATCAACTGTGCTCGACAGTGCTCCCGTTTTTTCATTGTTTCGTGAAACTCTACCCGCCGTTAAACTGCGTGCTTTCACCGGAATCTTCAATTCAACTTCAAATGTAATTATTGAAACGATGGAAGCAGGACGCAGTTTTGAGGAAGGTGTGAAGATGGCCCAGGAACTTGGGATTACTGAAACTGATCCGGCTCATGACGTTGATGGCTGGGACGCGACGGTAAAAATCTGCGCCCTGGCAAATGTAGTAATGAAAGTTCCTCTAAAGCCGAACGATGTGCGCAGGGAAGGAATTCGCGGTCTAACCACACAAAAGTTGCAGGCGGCGCGAGCCGAAGGCAAACCCTACAAGCTCGTAGCTCGAGCAAAGTTTGGGGACAACCCGTCTTCTTTAAACGCTACTGTAAAACCTGAACAGGTGGCTTTCAACGATCCCCTGGGAAGCGTACGTGGTACATCATTGGCCGTACATTTCGAGCTCGACATGATGCCAGGGCTGACGATTACGTCTCACCGGCCCAACTTGCAAAGCACCGCCTATGGTCTACTCGCCGACTTCATCAATGCTGTGAAGGAATAGGGAAAGTAGGCCATAGATCTTATGTCTGAATTGAACAGGTTGCGAAAATTCCCAGGTTACTGAATAGAAGCTGGTTACCAAATTAACTAAACTCGGGAAGTCTTCTTTGAGCACATTGGATTGCACCAGTAGTTGAGGGTAGACCTTGGACAACAGACATTGGATCTAAACCTCAGCAATCTCCGCCACTCCCTCAATCAAACGCTCAATTTCTTCGGCTGTTGTGTAGCAAGCACAACCTGCGCGGACTAAACCCTCTGGTCCAAGATTAAGCCGCTCAACGACTGTGGCCGCATAGAAATCTCCGTGGGAAAGAAACAAACCGCGCTGGGCCAGTTGTCTGGCCACGTCCGTTGATTTAACGCCGGAGACTGTAAAAGAGATTGTGGGCGTGCGCGGCATGCTCGGAGGCGGACCATACAAGGTGACGCCTTTAATTTCGCTGAGTCCCTCCCAAAGCCTTTCTGTTAACTTTGCGGATCTGCGATGAAGCTCCTTGTAGACCACCTCCAACTGATCGCGCCGGTAGCCGCCTGGGACTAAGGCGGCAAGAAATTCAATCGCTGCACCGGCGCCTACCATGCCCTCCTGATTTTGCGTGCCTGTCTCGACGTTTTCTGGGGGCTCATCAGGTGCAGGAATTAACTTGGGAAAGTCTATAGATTCCAGCAGCTGGTGTTTCCCAAAAAGAACACCAATGTGCGGCCCGTAAAACTTGTACGCTGACATCCCCAAAAAATCGCAGTCCATCTTGCGAACATCAACGAGCGCGTGCGGTACGTAATGAACAGCGTCAACAAATACGAGTGCGCCTACTGAACGCGCCAAAAGAGTTGCACTCCTGACATCATTGATAGTTCCCAGGGCGTTTGAGGCTGCGCCTATGGCGACCACTTTCGTTTTCTTGGTGACCGATTGCTCGAAAACTTTCCAATCCAGTTGACCAGTCTCCGGAACCATTTTTACGGTTCGCACCTTCAGTCCACGTTCCACGGCAATTCTTTGCCAGGGCGCCACATTCGCGTGGTGATCCAACTCAGTGACCACGATCTCGTTACCTGGCTCAAACCCGCCACCGAGTGCTCTGGCGAGATGGAACGTAAGCGAAGTCATGTTCGCACCAAAAGCAATTTCTCTGGGTGAGGCGTTCAAGAAATCAGCACACACTACGCGTGCGGTTTCAATGGCCGTGTCGGTTTCTTCGCTAGTCGGGTACGCCCAGTGAGTGTTGGCGTTGTGGTGGTACAGGTACTCGGCCATGACCTCAACCACGGCGCGGGGCACCTGAGTACCGCCGGGTCCATCAAAATAGGCTACCGGCAGATCATTGTGGGTGCGTTCTAGAGCGGGAAAGTGGGTTCGAATTTCGGGGACCCGCGCTACGTCCAGGAGGGCGGGTTCGGGATGTCTGCTTGGTCGATACATGAATCAGCGTTGATGTCGGCTCATCATAATCGGTTAAACGCCGTTCTTGCTAGTCGATTTTTGGTGCTGACTCACCTTGTCCGAAATGCTGCCAATTCACACCGGCGCTTTAGTCCGGTGTCAGAAGTGCTCGACACTGAACTCTTTCAGCGGTTTCCTTGCGTAGTCCACGTCAAACCGTTGAAATGTTTAGCGCATGGCGGGGGATACTTCTAACACCGGGCCAAAGCCTCGGTATCGTTGCAAGTCTTCGATTACCTTTTCAGGCGTGCTGTAGGGGTTACTTCCGCAAAAACAAGGCCAGGATCTATTCGTAATCGCGGACGCGCTGCAGCCGAAGGCAGGCCAGTGTTTCCACGATAGAATTCGAGGTGAGAGTGTTTGTAGAACGCGTAAGATCCACCACGGCCACCAACTGTGCCGATTCTTATCCGCCCGCCCTCTTCGCTCACTGAGAAGTTCGCGATGTGAAACACTGCTAATGTCACATTCGATAAATTACCTAGTCGCGGATAGAAAAAAGTCACAGCCGCGTCTGTGGGCGTTGGCGTAGCACTGTGGGATATAAAACCGGCGGGAACATAGAGCGAAGTCTCGCCTCTACCATCCGGGCTACCGTAAAGATGCATGGCATGAGAGAGATGGCCGGTAAGGACTTGTCCGTTGTCACCGAGAATGTCGCCACGATAAAGAGGGTATTGATTTGAGAGTCCGGTCG
>DASSCG010000012.1:0-2965 GCA_035697925.1 Pyrinomonadaceae bacterium | reverse complement strand
ACGGCAAGCAGATGGAGTTCGTGAAAGACGCAGTCCCGTGGGGCTCAGCTATCGGATTGCGCATTAACACATTGGGGACGGCTCGAGTTGAAGCAACCGAGGAGTGGTACAAAATCGGCAGGGATCAACTTGTACCGCGCGACGGCTACTACGACCTGCGTATTACAGGGGAACTTTGGGAGACCTATTATTACGATCACTTCAGCCTGATGCTCGTTGACCATCCCGAGGGGACCGAGATCTTCGTCGACGAGCGTTTCGTTATTCCTCCTGCAAAGCTGGCGGTCACAACGGTCTCGACACCGCGCAAGATCTTTCGCGCAGTAGACGACAACGGTCAGGATGTCACAAGCATCGTGAATACTTTGGACGGAAACTACCTTGATACCTTCGGACGGGGTAAATATCAGGGAGTAACGCGAGATCACTATGTTGAGGTTGATCTCGGGGATGGTGTGCCGGAGGGTGGGCCGCTATGGTTGATTGCGAATGGCTGGATGCACCCTACCGACTCATCAATCAACGTCGCTATTAGTCAGGGACAAGAAGAGCAACCCAAGGCTTTGAGTCTGGAAGTTCCGGACGGCCGTGGTGGATGGCGTGTTGCGCTACCCAATCTGGGTTTTCCGGCAGGAAGAAAGAAAATTTGCCTATTCGATCTTACAAACGTGTTTACGCCAGGCGCACCACATCGATTGCGTTTGCGAACCAATTTGGAGGTTTATTGGGATGCGCTCGAGTGGGCGCCAGGCCTCCCAGAGGTATCGCTGGGAATTACTCGATTAAATCCCGACGCGGCGGATCTTCATTATCGTGGTTATTCAGTCATTAACCGACCGAATGACTCATCGCCTGAAATACCAGACTATAATCGTCTATCGGGCTCCAAGCAGCGCTGGCGCGATCTTATTGGCTACTACACACGCTTCGGCGATGTGCGAGAGCTTTTGATGAAAGCTGATGATCGTTACGTGATAATGAATGCAGGCGATGAGATGTCGTTTCGGTTTGCCGCACCGGCGCCGCCCCGGTCCGGTTGGGTGCGCGACTACGTGGTTGTCGGCGATGGATGGATTAAAGATGGAGACTACAATTCAACCTTTTCGAAAACCGTTATGCCTTTGCCTTATCATGCGGAAAACGAATACATCAAAGCGCCAGGGCGGCTCGAGGACGAATGGGTGTATCGTCGGTTCCCTGAGGATTGGCAGAAATATCACACACGCTATGTAACTCCCGATTTTTTCAAAAGCGTTTTAAGGTTTAACGTAAGTCAATGATCCAGAGTAAACCAGCCCGAATTCTGCTCGTGCTAAGTTTCGTCGCTCTGCTCGCGATGCCCCTTGTGATCAAGCGCCTCCAAGCTCGGCGCGAGGTGCCCGCGGCAAAGCTGGACACCACCGGTGCGCTAGCCCGATATGGCTTTTACCTCGAGGAAGTGGCTCAGGCATCCAAGGTCAACTTCACTCATCAGGCTCCCACATTGGATCATCGATTAGATCACATCATGCCGCAAGTCGCTTCGATGGGGGCGGCTGTATCAATTGTTGATTTTGACCGCGATGGTTGGGCGGATATCTATGTGACAAATAGCGCGGAGGGAAGTAAGAACGCGCTTTTTAGAAACATGATGGATGGTTCGTTTAAAGACGTAGCCTCGGAAATGGGTGTGGCCGATCTCAACCAGTTAGGAACCGGAGTTTCAATGGGTTCGGTATGGGGAGATTACGACAACGACGGCTACGAGGACTTGTTCTTGTACAAGTGGGGACGGCCGGAACTCTTTCACAACGACCAGGGACACGGGTTCAGCCGTGTTTCCGATAAGGCAGGCCTGCCGGCGTGGGTTAATGCAAACACGGCTATCTGGTTTGATTACGATGGTGATGGGCAACTCGATCTTTTTCTGGGCGGCTACTACGCAGAAGACGTCGATCTTTGGCATCTGCGGACGACCAAAATGATGCCCGAGAGCTTCGAGTATGCGAGAAACGGCGGGCGGAAGTACTTGTTTCGAAATCTTGGTGGCGGCGCTTTTGAAGAGGTTAGCCAAAAGGTTGGGATCGATACTCGCCGTTGGGCGCTGGCTGCGACCGCAGCGGATTTGCGTGGAACCGGTCATTCAGATCTTTTCATCGCCAATGATTATGGAATCTCTGAACTCTTCTTCAATGATGGCAAGCAGTTTCGTGAAGTCGGGAAGCAGGCTGGAGTTGGCTTCTCACCAAAGAGCGGAATGAACGCGTCGGTTGGTGACATCCTTAACCAGGGAAAATACTCTATCTACGTATCAAATATTTCAGAGGACGGTGTGCTAATTCAGGGCAACAATCTTTGGGTACCAAAGGAGGGAACTAATGGGGACTCGCTTCAATACGATAATCTCGCCCGAGCGATGGATGTAGAAATGGGCGGATGGAGCTTTGGCGCGCAGTTTGGTGACCTTAACAACGATGGGACACTCGATTTGTATCTCGTGAATGGTTACGTTTCAGCCGACCGCAATACGAATTACTGGTACGATTTCTCAAAAATCGCGGGCGGCAACTCTACGATTATTTCTGACGCTGCCCACTGGCCGGCAATGGAGGGTCGTAGCTTGTCAGGTTATCAGCAGAAACGAGTCTGGCTTAACGACGGAGCAGGAAAGTTCGTCAACGTTGCCCAGGCGGTCGGGGCTACCGATCTTTACGATGGACGCGCAGTTGCACTGGCAGACTTGTGGAATCGTGGAGTGCTGGATGTTGTTGTTGCTAACCAGAGAGGGCCGCTGCTTATCTATAAGAACAATGCAGTTTCAGACAACCAGTGGGTTGGTTTTGAACTGGAAGGTACAGCCAGCAACCGTAGTGCAATCGGGGCAGAGGTGCGCTTGTTTTGGAATGGTCAACAGCAAGTGCAGCAAGTTTCGGGTGGCAGCGGTTTTTGTGCGCAGAACCAGCGGCGGCTGCATTTTGGATTGGGA
>DASSCG010000011.1:0-4654 GCA_035697925.1 Pyrinomonadaceae bacterium | reverse complement strand
TTTTGGGTTACGATCGTAACTAAGCAGGCCGTTGGCTTCCTGTTCAATGTCAGTCAATTGCGTATAACAAAAGCCGGCGAGAAATTTCAGCGATGCGATACCGCGCATCAGGTCATGATACCGCTCGAGTAGCTCTTCGGGAGTCTGGTGAGATCCGTAAAACTTATAAAGTAAATCACGCTCTTCTGGCGGAATATTTCCGGGAATAGTGAGAAATCCACCCACCTCTGAAAGCATGATCGGCTGGCCTCTATACTTCGAGCCACGCGCGAACAGCGGCTTTTCGCCAATCCAGACAGTGTTAGGAAGTCCGGCGCCCTCCAGCGTCTCTCGATATCGCTGTTCAAGTTCTTTCGATGTCTGAGTGTAATCATGAATCGCGCAGATATCAGTAATGTCGGTATGTTCCCAACCATCGTTATCGATCACGGGACGTGTAGAGTCTAAACGTCTTGTTACTCTCACCATCCGTTCGATAAATGCATACTGGCCTGCATGCTCCTGGCTGAGACCCGGGAAGCCCATGCTCTCGTTAACCGGTACCCAGGCGACTATGCACGGGTGGTTGTAGTCACGTCTTACGGCATCTTGCCACTCGGCTGAGAGGTAATCTTCGGCCTTGGGTGACCACTCTCTCGCATTGGGCATCTCTTCCCAAACCAGCAAACCCAAACGATCGCACCAGTACAGCCATCGTGGATCCTCAATTTTCTGGTGCTTGCGTGCTCCGTTGAACCCGAACATCTTGATCCAGCCAATATCTGTTTGCAGAGCTTCGTCGGAAGGAGCTGTCAGGTAACCTTCTGGCCAGTAACCCTGATCCAAAACCATTTTCAGATACGTCACTTCACCGTTGAGAAGAAACTTGCCATCGCGCAACTCGATTCCTCTGATGCCCACATACGAACCAACTTCATCAAGAAGTTTATCGCCGTCGTATAGGCGGACTTGCAGATCATAAAGATGGGGAGATTCTGGCGACCAAAGTTTCGCGTAAGGTACGGTGATGGCAATCCGACCCGTTGCTACCGCAGTTTGATCTTCGCTCAGAGCTATCCGCTTGCCTTGCTCCAGCACCTCTACCTCAACGCGCCATGCCGAGGAAGGTGCATGAAGAAAAACCGACAACTCGATGAGATTTCGTTTGGCATGGGTAATCATCCGCAGTTCTTCGATTCGGATCGAAGGAACTGGTTCGAGCCATACGGTTTGCCATATGCCTGTCGTGCAGAAATAGTCGATTGCTTCGGGCAGGCCGGTATGCGACTGCTTGCCACGAGGCTGCTGCGGATCCTGCCGATCTTCAACCCGCAAAGTTAAACGGTTCACACCAGTCTTTACGTAGGGCGAGATGTCGAATTGAAAGGGAACGTGCCCACCTCGGTTGTGACCCACTTCCTGACCGTTTACCCAAATCGTAGACGAGTAATCAACCGCTCCAAAATTTAAGAGAAGATCACGACTATAAAACTGCTCCGGGAGCTCGAACGAACGGGCATACCAAACTATTTCGTGAATGCTCTTGTCATTTATCCCGGAGAGAGGAGTTTGGTAGGCAAACGGCACAACAATCCGCATTGAAAATGGGCGGCCATCGTGCCAGTTCTGGGTCAGTCCCTCATTTGCATCATCAAAAGCAAATTCCCATTCGCCGTTGAGGTTGAACCAAAGACTACGCACAAACTGCGGGCGGGGATATTCGGGACGAGGAGTATCTTGGCGGTTTAAGGGCATCGGCCATCATCGAGAAGTGAAATGACTCGTCGCTGACTGCCTGCAATAATGCCTCTCGCTTGCATCACTTTTGGTGGAAACCATTCTTAGCTGTCCGTCCGGTGTCCAATAAATCGGTAACGTCCCAAGCTGTAAGCCTACCATGAGCGAGAATCCTTCCCTCGTTATTTACTTGGTATTGACTGGATTCTACCTGTTCCCACCCACCGAGTATAAACACAGTGTTCTCGTCGGTTCGCTTCTCCAGCACCACCAGCTCGCGTCCATTCGGTAAACAATAGATGCCGTCTTCCCTTAGATCCATTAGATCGCCCCTAGCTCGTCGTGTCCCATGCTAAACCCGCGCAGACACAGCCAAATCCTGCTGAGTCCATTTTGTATCCCCAAAGAATTTATCAAGGCTAACTTCTAAGGCTGGCATAAAGTCGCCTCGCTCGCTGGCCAATGCTGTGAACGGCGGTCTACGAGCAAGAAGACCAAGTGATCTACTGCTCGTAGACATAATCGAACTCGGATCGTAACCAGATCTTTCAGCCACCTTGTTGGCAAATTCGGCCCAGGTAATTACTGAGGGATTTGCGATGTGCCAAATTCCACTCTCATTGTCGATCAACAGGTCTAAAGCTGCGTTAACCAGGTGCGGCACGTAAGTTGGTGAAATGTAGACGTCATCAGCCGCGAAGAACGGACTGCCCGCTACCAGACTTTTCAGCACTTGGTAAACAAAATTGAATTCGTCCCACGGTCCAAAAAAAGCGCTCGTTCGAATTATCAGTGCTTCAGGAAGATGCTCAAGTACTCGCTCTTCGGCTGCCGCCTTGCTTTCACCGTAAACATTAAGAGGAGCAGGACTATCACTTTCGACGTATGCCGTTTTCTTCAAACCGTCAAAAACGAGGTCAGATGAGAAGGTTAGTAATGGTAAGTCGCGTCTCGAGCATTCTCTGGCCAGGCACTCGGGCCCCATCACATTCTCTCGCCAGCACTTTTCTTCCTCTATTTCGGCGTCGTCAACTCGAACATAGCCGGCCGTGTTGATGATCGCCCATGGCTCGTAGAGATCCAGGGCGGCATCGACCGAATCTGGACTCGCAATGTCCAGCTGCTCTCTTGAAAGTAGCCGATACGCCAATCCGCGCCCCTCGCAAATTCGAGCAAACGCTTGCCCCAGCGTCCCGGTAGCTCCTGTGACCAATAGAGGCCGAGTCTCGTCACCTGATAGATTCACCGTGCCAAAACCATTGGAGAGCTTTTGCTGGCTATGATTTACTGGGGGATAACAAAACCGATCCAACCGATGCCACCAACCGGGACTGGCTATTACTGGATGAGTGAACTTCTTTCCTGACGCGAGCGTGTTAACTAACCGAGCCAGAGCCGTTGGACGTGGCGATGGTGATCGCAGATCGAATAATCCTGGCTCATAAGATTCTGTTCTTGATGTCAGCAGGGTGTCCCAATCAAATGTGCCAAATGCTGCCCATGCAGACACGGCACGCACGTCAACATTATCTGACCGCAGGCTAACCGCCGCATTCCACACTTCAGTTAGCCAACGAAGCTGCTCTTCTCGCGTACAGCCGAGGTGGACTTCGGTAATTGCAAAAGGCAAACCGTAACGATTCCACAACTCTTCCATAATTGCTTTTGGACCGGCTACTCCTTCTGAACAAACCCTAACTGCTTCAACGTCAGCATAGGTATGACGCCCATTACCTCCATGAAGGAGTTCGGGGTAACTGGTTAATCGTTCGTCAAGGAAGCGTTCACTCGTAATGTAGTGATTGATACCCAGGAGATCGGGTTTGGTTTGATTCTCGCGAAACCATTCCAGTTCATCACGCTCCACGCCGAGCCAGCGGAAGTAATCCCACATCGCCGTTTGCGGTTCTACGCGTCCACACAAGAGATCAAAAGTCAGCCAACGCCGTTCGTTTTCAAATTCAGCCTGGTATGAAAGCGTGGGCGTGCTGTAAGTCTTTCCCAGGTCTTCAGTCTGTATCAGGCGCGCATCAGAATTTACCTGTCGAATCGCACGCATAGACATAATTACAGCCCGGCATTGAGACAGCAAAGCGCGGGCAAAGGCCAGCGGCTCACGGAGGTGTGGATACCAGTGGCCGTAGAGACAACTGAAGCGAGCAGTGGTGAGCGGTTCGTTTATAGGAGTGTAGTCAGTAACCCAGGGATATCGTTTTGCCACAGCTCCTGCGAAGTCGGCTAATTTTTTGGGAAACTCAGGATCAAGAAGGTTTGTATAAAGCGGACCGCTGCCGTGATGGACCAATCCGACTATTGGTTGCATCCCGAGTCGCCGTAGACTTGCCATCCGCTCATCGGCCCAGGACCAATCGGGACAATCCATCGAGTCAGGAGCCGTGCGCTCCCACAAAACCGGATATCGAATTTTGCGCACGCCCAGGAGAGCGAGCCTTTCAAGGTCGCCACTCCGCAGCGCATGTCCACTTCGTTCGAGCTGATCCGAATAGCTGTCGCCGACACGGTTGACGGTACATTCAACTCCAGCCCACAACTCTAGAGGCTGATCAGAAACTTTACTAACCTTCATAAGCCTCTAGCGATTTGCGGCTGATTGTGCCAGGACCGAAACGTCAATGGGTTCGGCTTGTGGTATGTGTCCATTACCGTTACCTTTACCATTACCGTTACCAATGACAGCACTGTGATCTTTACCATTTCTGCGACCGTAGGCTGAGGCTTCCAATCTTTTCATGCCGGTAATCTTCGCGTAAGTGGTTAACGCCTGCGCCACAATTTGGTCCATGTTGTAGTACTTGTAAGTTGCCAGGCGTCCTACAAAATGAACATCGGATTTCGCGTCTGCCAGTGCCTTGTATTTGGCGTAAAGATCAGCATTCTCTTTGCGCGGAACGGGATAGTACGGATCGCCCTGGGATTT
>DASSCG010000010.1:0-5140 GCA_035697925.1 Pyrinomonadaceae bacterium | reverse complement strand
ATCGCAAGCTATATTGCGCGTTATAGTTAAGTTAGCCCGACATATCGATTAGAGGACGCGAACGATGCTGCGGATATAGGATCAACGTCTCCCAAGGGGGGCATCGTAAGGATTACAACCAACCGGCAGGCGAACAGGCTTAAGCGGATTGGTAATGGCAGCTACTATCGGTGAACAGTTGCGACTCAAGCGCGAAGAGCGTGGCATTCCGCTACGAGAAATATCCGACGAAACACGCATCTCAATTCACTATCTCGAAGCTATCGAATCAAATGATTATGGCCGCCTACCGGGTGGAATCTTTAATCGCAGTTTCGTTCGAGCCTACGCTCGGTGCATAGGATTTGACGAGAAGGACGCTGTCGAAGGCTATTCGCGCTACATGCGGGAAAAGGGAGACAGCGCGGACGAAGTGGCCACTACACCGCATCAGTCAAAAGTCTATACCGATGTACCCGCGACTCGTTCTCCAATTCTGACTGTACTTTTGGCAATAATAATTTTGAGCTTACTAACTCTAGCTGCACTTGCCGCTCTGCACTGGTATCAAAAACGCTCGGCGCTGCGGATGATTGAGCAAAATCTGGCTTTAATTAACATCCCGCCCCGTGAAATCGCGAACCACGGGCGCAACGTCGACTTGGATTTTTGGAAAGCTGATTACGAAACTGTTCTTCAATAGTACTCGTGTCGTCCGTTGTGTTGTGCCGAAAGGTGCACTGCCGAAGCTTGTGCGACACCTGTGCCCAAAGCTGGCCCATCGAAGCAAATGCCCGCTCCATTAGCGGGCATTTCTGTTTTCAGTGAGTAACTTTCAATACTAAGAATTTCATTTACATTTTAAGGAGTATTAAGCACCAATCATGATCTTGGCTAACATTCCAGAAGGCCTTACATTTGACGACGTTCTCTTGCTGCCGGCACGCTCCGACGTTCTTCCATCTGAAACCGATACCTCGACCCAATTTACTCGCAGTATCAGATTGCAGATTCCGCTTTGCTCTGCAGCGATGGACACAGTGACTGAGGCCGCACTCGCGATCGCCCTGGCACAGCAAGGCGGCATTGGGATTATTCACAAGAACTTGAGTATTGAGCGTCAGGCTGAGGAAGTCGACAAAGTAAAGCGATCAGAGTCAGGAATGATCGTTGACCCGGTGACCATTCGGCCCGACCGTCCTGTACGCGAAGCTCTGCTAGTCATGGAGACTTATCATATCAGTGGAGTCCCGGTGGTGGATGAGGACGGACATCTCGTCGGAATCATTACTAATCGAGATTTGCGTTTTGAAACAAGGTTCGACATTCCGGTTTCCGATGTAATGACAAAACAGCCGCTGGTTATGGTTCCGGTTGGAACTACGTTGGACCAGGCCAAGGCGGTTTTGCAAAAACACCGAATTGAGAAACTGCTCGTAGTCGACGACGACAAACGAATCAAGGGGTTGATCACCGTCAAAGATATTCAAAAGGCCATCAAGTATCCGACAGCGGCCAAGGACAACCTTGGCAGATTGCGAGTAGGCGCGGCAATCGGAGCAACTGGAGATTTTAAAGAACGCGCAGACGAGTTGGTGAAAGCGCGGGTTGATTGTCTTGTCGTGGACACTGCTCACGGTCATTCATCCCGTGTGATCGAAGCAGTTCACGAGATCAAGCGCAGGCATCCGAACACAGATCTGGTTGCAGGCAATATCGGAACCGGCGAGGGCGCTCAGGAATTAATCGAAGCCGGAGTCGACGCGATTAAGGTTGGTATTGGTCCAGGCTCTATTTGCACCACCCGAGTCGTGACTGGCGCTGGAGTTCCGCAGATCACGGCGATCCAATCGTGTGTCAAAGCCGCTCATGGCACTGGTGTGCCTGTGATTTCAGATGGCGGTGTGAAATTCTCGGGTGATGTAGCGAAAGCCATCGCCGCAGGCGCGGACATTGTGATGATTGGTTCACTTTTTGCCGGAACCGAAGAGGCGCCGGGCGAAGTGATTCTCTTTCAAGGCCGCTCGTTCAAAGCTTATCGAGGCATGGGCTCGATTGGAGCAATGCGCGAAGGGTCGCGCGATCGCTATGCTCAGGAGATGGCGGAGAGTGAAGCCAAGCTTGTGCCGGAAGGTATTGAAGGACGGGTAGCCTACAAAGGAACAATCGCTGAGATGACGACGCAACTAGTCGGTGGCTTGCGTTCAGGAATGGGCTACACAGGCTGTCGCACCATCAAGGAATTCCAGGAAAAGAGTCAGTTTATTCGCATCACCTCCGCCGGCCTACGCGAGTCACACGTTCACGACGTGATCATTACGAAAGAAGCGCCTAACTACCGGTTGGAATAGAGACACACGCTTTGATCCACCACGAAGTGTTTAGTGATCTTTCGTGTGATAGTCGTGGAATTGTTTGATTTCTGAACGTCCCGCATAAGGGAGCAAAAACCTATGAGGATCCCAACTCAGGAAATACGGCTCAGCATCATTGCAAGTCCGAAGTTTGCTTTCGCGCTTGTGCTCGTAATTGGCGCGAGTGCTTATGTTCTGGCAAGTAGCGCAACGATCACGGCTCTTAATGCGGCGCGACTCGAAAGCATCAATTCAAATTACAGTACCTCAACTCTCACAAGAGGCCCCCAGCTGAACGATAAGGTCTCCGCGTGGGAACTGGGCAATAAGCTGAGTCTAGCTGCTTTGCTTTATGACATGAATGGCACTGAAAACTCCGATTCAATGAAAACCGCCAAAGCCCTGGCGGCCAAAATGGACGCGCAAGTTCCACCTTTACCACCGAAGACTGGTACCAAGGCTAAAGACAGCGCCGCTATTATCTATTACCTCCTGAACGATGCGGGAAAATCGATCATTGGCAAGATCAAGGAGAAGCATGGTCCCGAACATGGCCAGCTTTTTGAAATGTCGCTTAAGTCGAATCTACTGCTGATGTTGTATGGGCCCGGCGAGAAAGACGCATTAGCAATCAGTGGAGTTATCAAGCGAAACGGCGCTCGTCTCAACTTGCCCGCGGCTCTCTGGCAGCCGGTGGTAGACAAAGTTGAAGCGGCAGCGCCATATGGGCAGGTCAAGGACGCCGTCTTCAAGATGCAGCAGGACGTCGGTCGATACCTCGCAACGCAAGGATAAGAATAGAGGTGTTGCATTAATCCGACTATTGTCGGTTGAAAAGGAAGTCTGCAGTTCAGCGTCTATCCCTGACTAGGAGAGGGGCGCGGTAGAGGCACACCCTACACGGCATTCGATTTGCCCTGTTCGACAAGGCAAATGAACTCTCGCAAGGCAATCCTGATTTCAAATCCCAAGACAGGCCGCTATGCGTCCCGACGTCTGCCGGCAATTGAGCACATCTGCTCGTCGTTGATTTCTCAGGGGCTCAATGTTGAATTGGTGGAAACCAAGGGACCGGGAGATGCAACGCGACTAGCCGCTGAGGCAGGACGCAAAGGAGTTTCAGACGTTCTGATTGCTGGAGGCGACGGCACTATCAACGAAGCCCTACAGGGCCTGGTTGGTACATCTGCCCGACTCGGAATCTTCCCCCGCGGTACGGCAAATGTGCTGGCGGGCGAGCTCGGTCTGCCGCTTGAATGTCATGCAGCTGCTGACGTCATCGCTCAAGGCAAGACACGGCGTGTCCATGTCGGTTGTGCGATTGATGATGCAAGCGGCACCAAGAGATATTTTCTGTTGATGGCGGGCATTGGACTCGATGCCACCGTCGTTCGACGCGTTCATCCTGGTCTTAAGAAGCGATTTGGAAAGGGCGCTTTCTGGTTTTCAGGTTTGAGCTATCTGGCAGACTGGAAGCCGAAGCACTTTGAGATTGAGGTTGAGGGCCAAACTTACCGAGCCACCTTCGCCACGGTTGGCAAGGCAGCAAGTTACGGTGGCGATCTCACTGTTACGCCACGTGCTCAGCTTGACCAACCCGATTTCGAAATTTGCGTAATAGATTCAACCAGCAGGACTCGCTACCTTTATCTCCTCTCGCACGCGATGCGGCGAGGAATGCCGCTTGGCCGTCGCGGCGTTACCTTCATTCGTGCCACACGCGCTCGAGCAAAGGGAGATGCTGCGGTCCAAGTCGACGGTGAGTTGATCGGAAACCTGCCGATGACGTTCGAGATAGCGCCTCAGTCAATCGAGGTAATAGTCCCCTAACATTCAGGATGGACCCTCCTACAATCCTTTGAGCCACGCCGCACGCAAACCCTTCTGTGCGGCCGTCTCATCCGGTTTTTCTTCAATCCGGTATTCGAAGCGGTCCATTGGTCTAAGTAAGAGTGTGGTCCGAAGCGTTCGACCATCCCGCTTAAATGAAACCGGCACCCGTTCGCCCTGCTTCAAGCGATCGAGAGCGTTCAGATCACTACGATCAGAGACTTTCCTTCCATTGATCAGTAGGATCTCATCGCCGGGTTGGAGCCCCGCATCTTCAGCAGCGGAACCGCTAATTACGTTTCCAATCACAGTTGCGTCAGGATTCCTGTCATTTACCCTAATGCCGCTATCGTTATCGGCTACGCGTTGTCGAACCAGGTGCAAACCCACATAGCCCAGCGCCTCGTCGTAGGGCGGCATCGCAACGCTTCTGACGTGCCTGGCAAAGAAGTCGCTGAAATCAATCCCAGCAACTTCTGACACCACGCGCTGGAAATCTTCGGGGCGGTAGCCTTTTCCACGGAGATAGTAAGTTTGATTTGCACTGTTCAAATAGAACTCCTCATACATTCGTCGCATGACGTCATCAAGCGACTTCCGGCCATTCGTTCTTCCACGTATTAGCAAATCAAGCACGAGGCCCAACAGTTCTCCCTTGGGGTAATAGCTAATTGCAGTGTTAGCCATGTTGGTGCGTTGACTGCTTTGAGCCCGATCGATGAAGGGCGCACTCAGAGAAGATTCCTCTGCACTCATCAGCCGGCTTCCAGGTGCATTTTCAATATTGTTGATAGTCTCACCTTCTCTGCTCAGGAAACGCTCTTCGTCCCATATCCCAGCCCGCGTCATCATCAGGTGTCCGTAGTAGTTGGTTAGACCTTCGGCAATCCAAAGGCTGCGAGTATTCGCCGGACGCGTGAAGTCCCACGGGCCCAACTCCACCGGACGCAAACGTTTCACATTCCAGACATGAAAGA
>DASSCG010000009.1:0-3242 GCA_035697925.1 Pyrinomonadaceae bacterium | reverse complement strand
TTCCCTGGCCTTGCAATTCAAGGTTGGCAACATAAGCGTTCCAGTAGGTAACTCCTCCCCAGCCACCACCCCACGTATGTAGATTGACCCCGGCCATCCCGAATGCTGGAGGGATTAGCACCGCGGCAGACTTTCCGTCGGGCCGAAAGGCTTTTCCGTCGAGGTTTAGTTCAGCATCGAACTTGCCCGGTCCCCAACTCGCAAGCACTTTCCTGACCGTGGCTTCGTCGACACCAAGCAAGTTAACGAGCACACTCAAATCGGGTGACAGCGCGACGATTGCCCCCACGTTGAGATCCTGATTGGCCCAGCCATCCAAGCGGTGACCAATACCTGGTGCGAAGGCATCATCAACCGTCGAGTGGCAAACGGCGCAACTCAGACCCATAGCCCTGAGACTTCCGTCTGGGTTAAAGGTCCCTTTGACGCCCAAGACCGCATCCAGCTTGATCAATGCCAGTGTGGTTGCAGGGTCATCAAGGTTTACTTTGCCCTGCTTCAACTGATTGACCAGTGGCTGGGGCAACGCATCCATGTCAACTTTCAAACCAACGGCGAGTGCTGTTTTTGGGCTTACACCTGGGCCGACGCCACCAAACTTGCTCCCTTGGATCGCCTGGTGCAGCCTTAGCTTGTCTGACCAATAAACCTCATCACCAAAGGTATCGTAGCGAAAGATCCGCCTGCCCTGCTCGATCATCTGCCGCGCGTTTTCGCTAATCTGTCGATCGAATCCCTGTTGCGTTTTATTCTGACTGTAATCATCGTCGCGCTTGGCGTCGCTCTGTCCAATAAAATACCCGAGTCCAAGGGTGAGACATGCCGCCAACAACACGACTTTGATTAAGATCATGTTCTGATTGCCCGGGGCCTTAAGTTTGCGCGCGGTTCGCAGTCCCTTTCCAATAGTCCTAATTACGACGCCACTTCTTCTTGACATGACAACCTCCTCTTGTGAGAAACCGATTGCTCAGATCGGAGAACCAGCTGTAGTTATCCTCTCCCGGTTTACACCAGCTCTAGCAGATGGCCCATTTTTTCCTTCTTTGTGCGTAAGTAGGACCTGGCCGCATCCGAAGGCAAAGTTTCGAGTGCGATCCGCTCGACAACTTTGAGCCCGGCTTCCTCTAGCGCACGTATCTTCTCGGGATTATTCGACATCAACCTGACGAGCTTCACATTCAAGTCATGCAAAATCTCAGCGCACTGTCCGTAGCAACGCAGGTCAACATCAAATCCCAACTGCTCATTTGCTTCGATTGTGTCCGCGCCATCATCCTGCAAAGCATAGGCACGAATCTTATTTATAATGCCGATACCGCGACCCTCCTGCTGCTGATAAACAATTGCTCCTCTTCCCTGGCATGCAATCGTTTCCATCGCGCTTCGCAACTGCTTGCCACAGTCGCATTTCAAAGATCCAAAAACATCACCGGTCAGACATTGCGAATGAATTCGAACCAACGCCGGCAGATCGCTGGACAGTTCCCCGCAAACCAGCACCACAAAGTCTTCATTCGAAATTAGTGATCGATAGCCCAGGATGCGAAACTCCCCGAACTCAGTTGGCAGGCTTGCCTCAGTCACGCGTTCAACTGTTCCTAGTTTTGACCGGCGGAAATCCCTTAGATCTCGGAGCGGTCGCCGGCGCTTCGACGATCGACAATCCCTGGCTCGTGTACCTGAAGTCACTCTCTGGGTATTGGCTGACATGGTTTTTCCTATTCGATTGCCTGGCTTTGGCCAGCTCTTCGCTTTTTTGTCAGGCAGTCAATCGAGGGCGGTCAAATTCCTGACTGAGACGCGCGAGCGCGAGGGCTCCCAAAGCCAGACCGAAATCGCGTAGTGCAACATCGTAAAATCCTGGAACGATGAGAAGGTTGGCCACGATGAGTAAGAGCCAGGCCGCGACAATGTAGGCAAAGAATTTCGGTTTAAAGAAGACCCCGAGGCCAGCGGCGATCTCGATGACTCCTACAACCAGCATCAATTCATGACCATGGCCGCCAACCACGTTGTTTACGATCGGCGGTAAGTACTGCTCCCAGTTCACCAGCAAATTAAAAAACTTATCGAGTCCCGCAACTATCGGCGCGACTGTGAATGCGATGCGTAATATCTGGTAAGCCTGAAATGCGGATCCGGAAACCTCGCCGGCACTTTCACTTCTGCTTTGGAAAGTCGTTTGGTGCGGTCGATCGAAGATGTGCTCCATCGTGTCCTCCTAATTAGGTTGATTTTTGTTCGTTTGGCGCTTTACGCGCCCTTCTTTTCACGAAGGATACACCTTAACTCTAATAAGTCAAGGACTACATTGATTTATTGTTATTATTGCGCAAACGTGCCATACTTTGCAGGAAATGAAGAGAAGCAAACTGGACAAACGATTTTTTGGCAGTACGCGAGGGCGCATTGTCACGCTGTTGAGAGGAACCAGCAAAACGGTCAACGAGCTGGCTGAAGAGTTGGAGCTGACAGACAATGCCGTGCGAGCTCACCTCCTCTCGCTGGAACGCGACGGTCTGGTCGTCCAAAGCGGTATCCAGCGCGGTACACGTAAGCCACACTTCTCTTATCAATTGACAGAAGAAGCTGAGCACCTCTTCCCTAAGGCCTATGACGTATTACTGAATGAACTGATTGCCGTACTTAAGGGACGATTAACGCCCATCGCTATTGAGGAAGTCCTGCGGGAGGTCGGTCGCTCCTTAGCAAATGCTCAGGCCCTGGACCACAAGAAGGGACAATTGGAAAATCGTGTTAGCAGGGCGCTCTCCGCTCTGGAGTCGATCGGTGGTGCTGCGCGCATCGAGAAGGACGAAAAAGAAATTGTTATCCGTAGTGAGAGTTGCCCCCTGGCAGCGTCTGTCGCAGAGCACCCGGAAGTTTGCAGACTCGCGGAAACACTGCTTTCAGAAATAATCGGGGCTGAAGTTCTCGAGCAATGCGACCGCTCGGGTTTTCCGAAGTGCCGCTTCCAGGTCGCCTCGTAAATAATTTAGTTCGTTGCCTAAAGGAAAGATTGTCCACACTTTTTCCCACTAGTAAGACCTCACTAACTAGAAAAAGCTGGCACCAAAGCGTCGCCGGCACGTCCCTCGTGAATCTCGCGAGCGCGCGACAAGGCAGCTTCGACGTGTGGGAGCATATTTTCTTTGCCGAGATACTGAAGGAACGTCGACTGTCTCAGCAACCGTTCCGGTTGGCTGCGCGCGCCACATAAGAGCAGTGTCCGTCCAGTT
>DASSCG010000008.1:0-4856 GCA_035697925.1 Pyrinomonadaceae bacterium | reverse complement strand
TTGTTTCTTTTAGCATTGCTTATTAGAAACTTTGGGTGAGTGAACGCGCCGGTGGGTCAAACTTCTGCCCGAGGCAGAAAGCGATCCACTAAATGACACGAACCACCACGAAAAGGCAACGGCCAAATTACGAATGTCGGGATGACATCGAAATAAACACTCGGCGATCAAAAATCTAAAATTTAAAATCTAAAATAAGAAAACCTCCCAGATGTTCACTGGCATAATTGAAGAGCTCGGCCGCGTGCGTTCGATTGACAGGCGAGGTGAGGACGCTCGCATCGTCATCAAGGCACATACCGTGACGGAAGATGCACGCGACGGCGATTCAATCGCTGTCAATGGGGTCTGTCTCACCGCCCTCAATGTAAATAAAGACTCTTTCGCCGCGGATATTTCCCGGGAGACGATGCAGCGTTCAACTCTTGGAAAAATCCTCCTTGGTGCTCCGGTCAATCTGGAACGCGCGGTGACCCCGGCGACACGCTTAGGGGGACACATCGTACAGGGCCACGTCGACGCTCGCGGCACTTTCATGAACGTAACTAAGCATGACGACTCGTGGACCGTTCGGATCGGCTATCCCCGAGAGATTGGCAAGTACCTGGTCTTTAAAGGGTCAGTTGCCGTTGAGGGAATCAGCCTCACTATCGCCGACTTAACTGATGAGTTTTTTGAAATTGCCATAATCCCCAAAACGTGGGAAGTCACCAACTTCTCACATCTGCGCGCCGGTGAAGAGGTAAATCTCGAGGCAGACGTCATCGCGAAGTACGTCGAAAGAATAATGTCCTACTCGCCGCGTCAGAAGTAGGGGCGGGATAACTCATTCCTCGGCCGACTAGGCGCAGCAAGTTGAACAGCGCCAGAGGCGCCTCAGAAGGTAGCCAGGGGCCAGCGCGAAGCAAAGCGCAGCGCGCTGCCCCTGGATTTGAGTGTAGTAAGTGATTGAGCCCTGAAGGGGCGATAGATTTCTAGGTTGGAAACCGATCTGGCGCCCCTTCAGGGCTCAATTTCTGTCCCCATCGGGATCCAGGGGCGGCGCGCAAAGCCGCTTGCCTCTGGCTACCTTCTGACCCGCCTGCGGCGCTCCTGAGCATCCACAACGGCACGGTCGAAAAAATCAGAGCTTTCAGGTAACATGACGGCGATCTCTGATTCTTGATTTTCCAATGCCACTGCGTCACCTGGGAGGTTTTATGGCCAACCAGGGCGCAAAACCGCAAATCTAAAATCAAAAATCAAAAAAAACCTCTATGCCTTTTGCTTCTATTGAAGATGCCGCCGCTGATGTACGCGACGGGAGAATGATTATCATTGTTGACGACGAGGATCGCGAGAATGAAGGCGACCTCGTATGCGCCGCTGAAAAGGTTACTCCCGAAGTCATCAATTTCATGGCGCGCTATGCCCGGGGTCTCATCTGCTTGCCGCTGACTGAGGAGCGCTGCGACGAACTTCACTTGACCACGCAGGTTGCCGACAACACTTCCTTTCTGGGTACAGCATTTACAGTTTCCATCGACGGCCGGAAAGGCGTGTCCACCGGAATCTCAGCTTCAGATCGAGCTACTACAATTTTGACTGCGGTTGACCCGCACACTAAACCCGCCGACCTCGCGCGACCAGGACATATTTTCCCGTTGCGTGCCAAAACCGGCGGAGTTCTCGTACGACCTGGGCAAACTGAAGCGAGCGTTGACATCGCGCGCATCGCCGGGTTGTATCCGGCGGGTGTCATCTGCGAGATCATGAATGATGATGGAACCATGGCTCGACTGCCTGAGTTGAGGGAGTTTGCCTCACGTCATCAGCTCAAAATGATTACGGTTGCCGATCTCGTCAGGTATCGAATCAGCAAAGAAATCCTGGTGCGGCGCATTGTTGAGACTGACCTGCCGACGATCTACGGACGCTTCCGGGCCATCGCCTTTGAAAATGTAATTAATGGCGACGTACACCTGGCTATGGTGTTGGGAAATGTCAGTACTACTGAACCGGTACTCGTGCGAGTCCACACAGAGAACGTAACGTGTGACATGTTTGGCTCGCTGATAGACGACACGGGATTTCAACTACATGCCGCCCTGGAAAAGATTGCTGCCGCGGGCCAGGGAGTAGTTCTTTACTTACGCCAACGCGAACACAGCCTCGATCTGGTAACCCAATTACGTACCTACGCCATCATGCAGGAACATGGGGTCTCCAAGCAGGAAGCCAGCCTTACTACAAATTACGGAATCGATCGCGATTACGGCGTGGGTGCCCAAATCCTTCACGATTTGGGCTTGCGTCGAATACTATTGCTTACAAATCATCCCCCCAAAGTGGCGGCGCTCGAGGGTTTCGAACTCGAAGTTGCCGGCAATGTCCCTCTAGGTGAACCCGAGCCATTCAAGGAGCACTTGGCGGAAGGCAAAACCCCCTCCGCGAAAGAAACTGAACAACGCACTTGAACGCCCTGGGCCACCTGTCATCCTGAGTTATGGACCACTAGTTTGCTTGAAACCGCTGGTTCGCCATAGACTCAGTTTAGCTGTCGGCTCTCCCATTAGAAATTTGGCATTGCCTTCGGGCCGCATTTGACGGCTGCGTAAGCTATGAGTGTAGACGACCGCGACAAGCGTCCAGACAAAAGTCCCTCAACATCGCCGACCGAAGAGAAGGCGGTTACCGAGGCGCTGCAGTCGGAGACTGACGAGCCCTTACCACCACGCGCGGAGGCAATTGCAGAACGCGACGCGGCCAGTCCCCACCCGATCACTCCGCAGGGAAAACGCCGGCGTTATCTCACTCGTCGCAACGCTCTAATTGCTACCATCGCGGCGTCCGTTGGGGTGGTAGCGCTGATCCTTCTCCTGGTATTGGTTTATCGACTCGGCTACGTAGATCGATACGTTGCCGGTCAGATCAAAAATACGTTTGCAACTTATGGAATCCGGGCAGAGATTAAAGACTTCCACACAACCTTCCCGCCGCAAACTGTTGAAATGGTCGGCCTCGAGCTCTTTGATCAACAGACTGGAGAAAAGCTGGGTAAGATTGATCGCCTGCTAGCGACCATCCGAATTGAAGATCTCTACGCCCTCAACCTGCAGCGAAATATCAATCTTAAGGAACTGAAAATTGAAGGACTGGAGGCCTGGGTCTCGTTTGACGAGCAGGGCCGGTCAAACTTCCGCAACATACATATTCCACCGCCTGAACCGAATCGACGAATCCTCTTTGCATACTCCACGGCTCGCCTGGAAATTAAGAACGGATTTGTGCACTACGGAGATGCTCGCCATGAGATCTCAGGAGAAGCTCGGAACCTGGAAGCCACGATTCAACCAGATGACCTCAGCGCGCCCGCCGAGAGCTGGATGAATACGGTCACACTGGCGCTATCAAATTCGACCTTCACTTACGATGGAAAACCGATTAATGACATTTCGATCGAGGCCCGCGGACGTATCAACCAAACGCGTGCAGAAATCCAGGAGTTGGTGCTGCGCTCACCAATAGCTGAAGCGCGTTTACAGGGAACGATGGATGACTGGCGCGCCTTGCGCTATCAGATGACCATCAACTCCACCGTTGACCTCACCCAGGCTTCAGAAATTCTTCAGCCGGGAACCGCTTTGCGTGGCGCCGGCACTTTCGCCGGCACGGTGACCGGCGAAGGCGATCAATACAGGGTTGACGGCACTATTAAGTCTGATGCCCTGGCTGCGGACGGCGTAAGGCTTCAGGGTTTAGATGTTTCGGCGAAAGGCTCGGGTCACGGCAAGAGCTATGACATCAATGGTCGAGCAGTGGCCCAACTTCTGACTGCGGGCGACTTCCAATTGAATACTGTGCAACTCACAGGCGGTGTGATGGGGACCGGCTCTGATTTCCGCTGGCTTGGAGAATTGCGCGCGGCTGCAGCTCGAGGTTATGGCACAACCATCGCCGGACTGATCCTGATGGATGCGCGCGCAGATATGAACGATGGTGTGCTAACAGCATCGTCGAGCCAACTTCGTGCAAACAGTCTTAGTTCATCCGGCGCAAAGGTTAATGGCATCACGGCCACGGACCTTCGGGTTAGGAACGAAAACGACGTAACTAATGCGACGGTATCGAGTGTTAAAGCAGGAACAGTGGTGGCATCTGGGGCAAAAGTGAATGGAGTCACCGCCTCAAACGTTGATATTTCCAGCAGAGGAGGCGTCACCACCGTTGCAGTCAAACAGGTGCAGGTGGGAGCCACCAGCGCGGCTGGAGCTGAGATTGGTAGCGTAAATATCGCTGGAGTGCGTCTATCAGTTAGAGGCGGCCGAATTGAAGGATCTACCGCTGACATTAACGCGGGCACAGTGAAGCTCGCTGATGGTCACGCAGACGACGTCAGGTTAAACAGACCGGTATTCGTGGTCGAACCCTCTGGACGTTATCGGGCCAGCGCCGACCTGAGCATTGGTGGCGGCGTGCTGGGACGAATGGACCTGGGCCAGGTTCAGGCCAGGCTAGTGGCTACAAGTTCCGAGATTCAACTAAACGATTTCAGGGCTGATGTGTTCAAGGGCCAAGCCTCCGGTAATGCCAGGATTGCCATCGGTCGTGGCGGCTCTTCTCGTATTGCCGCGACGTTCTCTGGAGTCGAGATAGCGGGCCCCCTTACGGCCTTTGCCGGCGGCGCTGTCCCTCTCGCTGGAAGCGCCAGCGGTCGAGTCGATCTGACATTCCCCGGTACGGATTTCAAAAGCGCCTCAGGCACTTTAAGCACTCAATTAGCAGCAACCGCTGAAGACGACGGCAGCGGCCGTATCCCAATTACTGGAGAAGTATCAGTTCTGGCGGATCGTGGTCTGTTTCAAATTCAACGAGTG
>DASSCG010000007.1:0-4903 GCA_035697925.1 Pyrinomonadaceae bacterium | reverse complement strand
ACGCTGAAGTTGATGGCGGCTCTGTTCCTGCAAATACTCAGTGAGCTGCGGGCGAACTTCATTCAGTTCTCGACCAATACGAGCCTTATTATCAGTATAAAATTTCGAGATTTCAGCCTCAGTGGGTGGACGTGACTTGTCTGTAACTTCGGTCCGGACAATTTCCTCGGGTGGAACATTTCGACGGTTGGCCTCAGCAATTAAGAGGATGTCGTTGATCGTCTGCTCCAGCGCCTCGCTCTCCTTCTCGTAAACGTCGAGTTGCATTTTGTAGATAGCCGGCTTGAGCCTTTCCATAACAAGACCCGCTGAAATTGACTTGCCGCCAACCGTAGCCAGCACGTCAGTCGGGTTCAGTTTAGCGGAGTTGACATCAACTCCCATCACGACTGGACTGGTAGTTCGGAGACGGCGCACAAAATCTTCCGTCATCTTTGTCTCCCCATTGGCCCGTATGACAGAAATCACTTGCGTGCGTAAAGCCTTTTCGTCAGTCTCTCCTATCTGATCGCGGTTATCGTCTATGAACTTTTTGATTTCGGCTTCGGTAGGATTAGGCACCTTCCTGGCAACTTCAAGATCGTACAATTGCTGCGATGTCATCTTGCGTTTCCTGGCTTCGATTTCCAGGAGTTCGGTATTGATTTGAAGCTCTAACACGCGTCGTCGGGTCTCGGCGATTCGGTCGTCTAAACTCTCGACCTCTTGTCTTACCGCAGGATCGATATCCACCGTACTGATGGTTTGATTGTTGACAATCGCCAGAGGAATTGGGGCCTTGGGCTGCTTCGGTGGCAACGGAGTCGCTACTGGTTCCGGCGTTGGTTGTGGAGCTGCAACCTTTGACGGCGGCGGAGTACGAGTTGCACCTCTGCGGCGGGCAGTTTGACCTACAGCACCCAGAGAAATAAGGAGTACCAGAGCTGGGGCTAAGAAGTATTTTGGAACGTTCATGAAGGCGCTATATTAACTTTTTCGGTTAGAGTTCAAAACAAAGGAGTGACGTTGCTTCCAGGGAACCAACGCCGCTCCGATTGAAAGTGGAGGCTGGGTTAGCGGTAACGAATGATGCTCCTGCGGCGCGGCTTAACAGGCGTTCGCACCGAGAGCAAATCTCTATGCCGGCCATTGAGAATGAAAGCCAGTCCTTGATGCGTGATCCCAAGCGAGCGAGCTGCGCGTGTGACACTTCCTCCTGAAGACTCGAGAGCCTTCCTAATGAGTTCACCTTCGTAACTAAGAACCAACTCTTCCAACGATACTGGAGCCGCGGCACTATCTGCAGCGTGTTCCCCAGTGGCTCCGTTACGATTCGGGTGCGTCTCGCTCGGAAAACCAACCTCGGGCTGGACCATTGGAGACGACATCAATCGCCGCGCCAATTCCCCCAAACGCACTTTAATTTCCGGATACTGAGACTCTGAAAGCAGCGACTCCGCCATTCGATAATAGGAAGAGAGTTCGCTGTGCTGGAGGTGCTCTCCAAGTTCTTCGCTCAGCGTCAGCACCGCCACCCCAGCGCTGTCAGGATCCCCAGCTCGCTGCGCGGTTGAGAGAGCTTCGCTGAACTTCGATTGAGCCAATTCGAAGTTGCCAAGTTTAGCCAACGCCCTTCCATGTGTGGTCAAGGCTTCAGCCAATAACGAGAGTTCGTCGCCTTCCTCAAGCACCCGAACCGATCGAGCGGCGACTGCTTCAGCCTCGGCGTATAACCCCTGGTCGATAAATGCTCTCGCCCGAGTATCGTCCAGCTGAGCAACCATGCCTCGATCTTTGAGGCCTTCAAAGAGAGTGCGGGCCTGGTCCAGTTGTTCATGTGCTTCACTAAACCGGCCCACGCTTACGTAAAGGAACCCAACGTTGTTCTTCACTAGACCCAGGAACCGCGTGTTTCCTGCCTGCTCGGCATGAAAGCTGGCAGCCGCATATTCCACCAGAGCTTGATCTATATATTCTTCTCGGCGTTCGGCTACACCCAGGTCCTTGAGAACAGTAGCAAACTCATTGTGGAACTTACCTCTGAGCGCATGGTTACTGCTCTCGTTAAAAAGCGTAGCTGCGTCACGATGGATTCGGAGCGCGTCATGGTATCGAAGTGAAGATCGCTCAACCAGGCCACAATTAAGCAGGGCACGAAGCTTTTGTTCGCTAGGTCGATCTCCGAGACTTTGCAATATCTGCTGAAGCGTGATCCGCGCCTCATCGTAACCACCTTCGCGCCAGTAGCAGATTGCTAAGTCGACGCGAGCTTCGGCGACCTTTTCTTCCATCGCCAACCGCTCGAAGAGGCTTGCACTCTCACTTATTAGATCTTTGGCGGCCTCCTGTGCTCCCCAGATCTGCTGCGCACTTCCGATCCAACCAGACAGTGCTCCGGCTCGTAACAGCAATTCCGCGCGGGCCAACTCGTCGAGTCCATCAAGTCTAGGCCGTTCTCCGACTCGATTCCAAAATTCTCCTATCGTCGATCGGGCGGCTTCAAACTCGCCTGCCTCAGCTAATTCCTTCGCCCGCGCGCAAAGCTGGTGAACGCGCTCGCTGGGGTTGGCAATGAGGTCCCTTTTTTCGAATGAAATCGATTCATGTAACTGCATGTGAGGCCGTTCCTTTTTGTGGTTAGTCAGATTCCTTGCAAGACATCGTCGGGGCGGTTATGATGCCCATCGTTAAAAGCCTTCCAGTTAAGACCCAACTGGACTTACCATACAGAGACCAAGCTTTAGGAGACCGAGATGAGTAAGATAAAAGCAACCCTGGCGGCCACGCTTCTCACCGTGGTGCTTACCGTTCCCGCCCTGGCTGGAAACATTGGTAGTCCGGGGGCCACTCCGCCGCCTCCGCCGCCGCCCGCAATAGAGGAAACCACTGGGTTGCCCGGCGGGCTAGACTCTGGGAATTTGTGTTCGCCAGAGCTTATCAACCTTTTGTTCACTGTGCTGTCTTTCATCTAATGATGCACAGCGAGGGCGATTATTGCCCGGAGGTCAAAGCACGCTGCCATGCGGGGGTTATTGTCGTGTGTCCAAGGACTTGCGTAATATGCCGACAGGGCCCGCGCCAGGTGCGGTGGCAGCGGCTGCATCCTACCGCCTTCTAAGCAAATAACGCAATAGCAAAGGCCCGGTACCGGGAGAGGACATTCTCCCGGCCGAGCCTTTTTTTGGGGCCGAAAGACAAAAATGGTCAATTTTGAGCTTCTAAAGGGCCCGGTCGTGGAGAGCTCGAGTCAACCAAGCGCCGCACTGTCTCAAGAGTATCGACTTCTTCAGGGGTTTTGTCGGTTCGAACCCTAAGAATTCTGGGAAAGCGAAGGGCATAGCCACTTTTGTGCCTTTTCGACTCCTGAACCCTATCAAAAGTCACCTCCAGGACAATTTTGGGCTCAACCACGCGGACCCGCCCATGTCCAAACTCTTGTAAGGTGTGGGCTTGAAACCATTCGGTCAATTCAGCCAGCTCGAGGTCGGTAAGCCCGGAATAGGCCTTCCCTATATTGAGGAACTCACTATTTTCATCTGAACGTCGCACTGCAAAGGTGTAGTCGGATAGCAGGTTCCGGCGCTTCCCATGCCCAACCTCAACGGCCGTCACCACCACGTCCAGAGTGGCGATTGCCCGCTTCAACTTCAACCATTCTCGACCTCGTCTGCCAGGCTTGTATAAAGACGCAGGACTTTTAATCATCAGCCCTTCATTACCTCGCTCGCGAGCGTTAGTGAATTCGTCGTCCAACGGGGCAACTTCCTTGAACTCTTTGGCTAGGGAAAGTCGGACTGTTCCGTGCTCGGGGATCAGCTGGTGGAGTATTTCGCGTCGCGTTTCGAGCGACTCATTTATGAGTACGCGCCCAGATGCGTACAGGAGGTCGTAAGCAACAAGGATCACCGGCACTTCGCTCATCAGATCTTTGCCGATGGTTTTCCGGCCCAATCGTTTCTGCAGCTCACTGAAAGGCAAAATCGTTTCGCCCTGTGCCGGTACGATCTCTCCATCAATAACCACGTCCGTTGGCAGGCTGCGAAGTGGTTCCATCAACTCAGGGAATCGATGTGTGATCTCGTCCATGGTCCGGGAGTAGATGGAAACGCGGTCGTCTTTGACATGGGCCTGAGCTCGAATCCCGTCAAACTTATCTTCGACAAAAAACTGGCCCGGCATTGTGCGAGCTATATCGGAAAGGTCTGCAGCCGGCGTGGCCAACATGAATTTGATCGGATGAAAGAGTTTCATCTCGATATTGCGTAAATCGCCCTGCCTGGCACGAACCGCAGCCTCACCAATGTCGCCGAGAAGCATGTTTGCGTGGGCCACATCCGGGAGGGGCTGGGAAAAACTCCGGGCAATCGCGTCCTCGACAAGTCCTTCCCTTAAACCGATTCTCAGGTCGCCAGCTAACAGCTTGATGAGGTACTTGGCTTCCAGCGGGCTCGCCTGATGAAGCACCGTCGCCAGCAAAGCAGTCTTATTTCGTGTTCCACGAGTTTCACTGAGGCGGGCGATTATCGATTCTGTCTCTGCTAATGTAATCGTAGGTATTTGAATGCCGTGCTTGGCTTCAGTTACAGCTTCAAACGCTGTATCCCCGGCATCGCCCAGACGGACATATCGCGGAGCCAGCTCTTCTGAGCTCAGACCGGTGGCCTTAGAAAGAGCTTCGCCGATGATGCTCCCGCCCACATTAGTGGTGCGCGAATCATTCTGAGCAAACTGATGCCCGGCGAAATACCGGGCGGCTCGCGCGAGGTCGGTGTCATTAAGCTCTTGGAAGTACTTGCCCAACAAGGCCGCCTTCTGGAGTTTCTTGGTGGTCGCAGAAATAGCTTCAGCAACCTCACCAAATTGTTGCAACGAAGCCGCCGCTGATTTCTCTTCCTCTGAATATTGTGTGGACATGCTTGATTTG
>DASSCG010000006.1:0-3243 GCA_035697925.1 Pyrinomonadaceae bacterium | reverse complement strand
CGCCAAATTCCGCTCGGATTATCTGAGAAACTTTTACGAGTTGGGGTATCAGAATTCCACAGCACCACCGGCAGCCGACGAGCCGATCGCTTACCTGGTTCCCGCAGGCCAGGGTCGTGACGAATCTGTAGCTAAATTGATCGGGGCACTTGTTGATCAGGGCATAGAGGTCCATCGACTTGATCGTGAGCTGCACGCTTCGTATGGACCGCAAATTCTGCAGCGCACTAATTCCGCGACTGAAAAACTTGGGACCTACCGGCGGATCATCGCCCACACGTCGGGCTTTCACGAGGTGCCGACTAACAGCTATATCGTGTTTCTGGCGCAACCGCAGCGACGGAACATCCTGGCGCTACTGGAACCACAGATATACCCAAACCGAACCAACGCGCTCGGCGAAGCGGAACGACCATATGATGTGGCCGGATGGACTCTCTCAATGCAATTGGGTGTGGATGCCCCTGCTGTCACGGCTATTCAGGAGGCTTTGGCAGATCGTCGACTCTCGGTGGTTCGCGATGATAACGACGTTCGCAAAGATCTTGCGCTTCCTTTGAGGTCTCGAAACTCTTCTCCGATCGTAAATCCACTACGACAACCGGTCAGGATCGGAATCTACAAAGCCTGGACCTCGAATATGGATGAAGGCTGGACACGTTACATCTTTGACACCTTCAACGTGCCTTACGTCAGTGTGCGCGATGCTACCGTGCGTGAAGAGAATCTTTCTGAAAAGTTCGATGCGATCATCCTTCCTTCTCAACGTGCTCGCGATATCACAGAAGGCAATCTTGCTGGCACTTATCCAGCTGAATTCACTGGAGGAATGACGGTTGGAGGTGTAGCAAAGCTCAAACAATTCGTAGAGGATGGGGGCACGCTTGTTTGTTTCGACGCCGCTTGTGAGTTGGCAATCAAGCAATTTAATCTGCCGATACGCAACACACTTGAAGGGCTTAAATCCTCCGAGTTTTATTGCCCCGGCTCAGTCATTGCCCTGGACGTGGATAACAGCCAGCCCCTTGCTCGCGGACTTGCGCGTTCTATTGATGCCTATTTCATCAACAGTTCGGCGTTTGAAACAACTGACTCCAAAGTGCGAGTAATCGCGCGCTATGCCAAAGACAACGTTCTTCGCTCGGGCTGGCTGCTCGGGGAAGATAGGCTAAGGGGAAAGATTGCCCTTGCCGAAATACCCCTCGGAAAGGGACGGGTAGTACTTTTCGCTTTCCGACCACAGCATCGGGGTCAAACCTGGGGCACGCTTCCTTTTATTTGGAACGCCCTGACGCCGCTTTGAGCCCGAAAAAGCGAGTCTGGACTACCTCAAAATCAGCCCTGCCATTCCCTTGCAGATGCCTGCTCTTAGGCGTATCGTTAGGGCAGTCCAACTCTCCCTTCAGACGCTTTTAAACCAAAGCATCTATTCCTGCGCTTGAGCATCAAAGTTTTTGTAAACCCTGCTTCGCATTTACAGGAGTACAGTGCCATGAAGAAGTATATTGCTTGCCTACTGCTCCTCTCCCTATTCGTAACGGTTTTTGGCACTGCCGCAACAGCCCAGACCCGGCCGCGCCGTGTGGGACAGAACGCCCCACCATCCGCTCCTACTGAGTCCACTTCTTCTCGACCGCCGGTGCTCGGTGGCGCTAGTACAACTGCGGGACAACCAGCACAACAGTCCACTGCGCAACCTACGGGCCCTGAAGAAGTTGAGTCAGGCGACGTCATTCGCGTTAACACCACTCTGGTAACACTTCCGGTTAGCGTTACTGACCGCAATGGGAGGTATATACCTAATCTGGCCAAAGAGGACTTTCGCCTTTGGGAGGATGGTGTCGAACAAGACGTAGCATTTTTTGCCTCTGTTGATAAGCCGTTCTCGGTGGTATTGATGATCGATACCAGCGGTTCGACTCGGTTCAGAATCCAGGACATTCAGGACGCGGCGATTGCCTTCGTAAACCAACTGAGGCCCGATGATCAGGTAATGGTTGTATCGTTTGACGATGACGTCAGGATTCTGTCGGAATTTACAGGAAATCGAAATAGACTTCGCGATGCGATTCTCCGCACGGAAACGGGTGATGGTACGAAGCTTTACGATGCGGTCGACCTCGTGATCAACCAACGGTTGAATCGTGTCTCCGGTAGAAAGGCCGTGGTCTTGTTCACGGACGGAGTAGACACGACCAGCCGGCACGCAGACTATGTCAGCAATGTTCGTGACGCAGAGGAAGTCGACGCACTAATCTATCCAGTTCAATACGACACCTACGCAGACGTTAATAGTGGCGGCGGGAGCTGGCCCGGCACACGTTATCCAACTTCACCCGCGGACATACTGATTCAGATCTTGGGTGGAAGAAGAGGTGGCGTTATCACACGACGCGGAGGAGGCATAGGCTCGAGCCGCAGCGATTATGAGCAGGCGACTCGATACCTACGAGATCTCGCTGACAGAACTGGAGCCAGACAGTACCAAGCCGACACGATAAACAATCTGTCGTATGCTTTCCGCAATATTGCTGAAGAGCTTCGACGGCAATACAGCCTGGGCTTTTATCCCAAGAAAACACCGCAACAGGGCGAGCGTCGTCAGATTCGCGTTAGGGTGAACCAACCCAACCTCGCTGTTAGAGCCCGTGACAGCTACATCTTCAATAGTTCGGGTTCGCCCAGTCAGGACAGTACAGCTCGAAAACCGGCTCCAGTACTACAACCGAAGCTGACGACTGGGCCGGTGCAAAAAAGAAGCTAGGGTCGAACCACGACTGCTCGGACGACTCTATTTCTGATCAGATTCTGGATCCGAAGTCGGCTGCGGCATTCGCAACGCCGGAAGCGTAATACTCAATACTGCTCCGGTTCCCTGATCACGGTTTTCAGCCTTAATCGTTCCGCCATGTAGTTCCACCAAGTGCCTGGCAATGGCCAGTCCCAATCCTCAGCCGCTGTGTCGCCTGGTACTCGAACTATCTGCCTGACTGAACCTCTCAAAAGCGTGCGGGAGAAATTCGGAGGCGATCCCTGGTCCATTATCGGTCACATTCAACTCCACGTTATTGCCTCGTTGCCTTATTGCAACTTCGACGATACCGCCCGGATCCGTAAATTTGACTGCGTTCGAAAGCAGATTCCAGATCACCTGCTGCAACCGGTCGGCGTCGCCGCTGACTGTTTGAGAGCCGGGAGCGACATCGAATGCGAGATGCACGTTCTTGCTCACCGCCAGGGGGC
>DASSCG010000005.1:0-5304 GCA_035697925.1 Pyrinomonadaceae bacterium | reverse complement strand
CCAGTAGTGTCTGATAAACGTTAGGATCAATGAGCCGCTCAACTAGCGCTGAAGGCGCGGCAGAAGTTAGCCAGGGGTGAAGCACGAAGCGAAGCGGAGTGCAAACCCCTGGATCGGAATGTACAAGATCAGCTAGCCCTGAAAGGGCGATAGATGTTTGTTCATCACTGATGATGAATAGTTGTCTCCTAGACCATCCCCGCTATCACGCTTTTCTATCGCCCTTTCAGGGCTCGGATCGAGTGAGGACCTGACCAGGGGCGGCGCGCTCCGCTTCGCTGCGCGCTTGCCCCTGGCTACCTTATGCCGCGCCTTCAGCGCTAGTCGAGTTGCCCGGCCTCCGTTAAGTCCGTAGCGCTACGACAAGTTGAAGCTTATCGGACATTAAAGGAAGAACGATCCACGAAATGACACGAAATATCACTAAACATTTCGTGCCTTTTCGTCCGGTTTCGTGGACCGACTTATCTCAATCACTTCATCTCTCAAATCAAGACCCTACCCGTCCAAACACTGTAATTGGCCGTAAGCGGCGCAAATGATTATAATGGCCGTCTTTCAGCAAAGCACTACAGAATGCTGTGATCACTGGTTTCAAGAATGAGTGATACAGGTCTATTTCGCTCAGCTATCCTAATTTCATGTCTTGAGGGGATTCACATTGGCTAACGAACAGTTTGACGTAACGATCATTGGTAGTGGACCGGGTGGTTATGTGGCGGCGATTCGGGCCGCCCAACTAGGTCTGAAGGTGGCCATCGTCGAAAAAGACAAACGCCTGGGCGGCACTTGTACCTTGCGCGGGTGCATTCCCACGAAACAGCTCCTGATGTCGGCCCACGTCTACGAACAGATGCAACACGCCGCAGACTTTGGCGTGGAAGCCACCGGGATCCAACTCGCCTTTGCCAATGTCCAGAAGCGCAAGGATAAAGTTGTGACGAAAAACTCAAAGGGTATCGAATACCTGATGAAGAAAAACAAGATCACGGCTTTCACTGGCACGGGCAAGCTAGCTCTTCCCGGCAAAATCGAAGTGACCACGACAGATGGCAAGAAAGAAACGGTCAATACCAAGAACATCATCATTGCCACTGGATCCGTGGTACGCCCGATTCCTGGATTTGAGACCGATGGAATGCGCGTTGTTAATAGTGATCACATCCTGGAACTTAAAGAAGTGCCGAAGTCTCTGATTGTCATGGGCGCGGGCGCCGTCGGTGTGGAATTCGCTTCCGTTTACTCTCGATTCGGCGCCGACACCACAATTGTTGAGTTGCTGCCTCGACTTGTTCCACTCGAAGACGAAGAAGTCTCAAAGGAATTGGAAAAGTCGTTTCGAAAGCGCGGACTCAAGTCTCAGGTTGATACCAAGCTGGAAAAACTCGAGCGAAGCGACAAAGGCGTGGTGGTAACTGGCAAAACCTCCAAGGGTGAAGCGGTCAAACTTGAGGCGGAGATGCTGCTGGTCGCTGTAGGTCGAATGCCGTACACGGAAGGTTTGGGGCTTGAGGGAACGAAAATAAAGGTCGAGAAAGGCTTCATCCAGGTCGACGAGTTTCAACAAACAGGTGAAAAGGGTGTGTATGCAATTGGCGACGTAGTGCCCACACCGCTGCTCGCGCACTTAGCTTCAAAGGAAGGCACGGTGGCCGCTGAGCACATTGCCGGACATAAGGATGTGCGGCCAATTAATCTGAGACTGGTTCCTAACTGTACCTACTGCGATCCCGAAGTTGCCTCTGTTGGTCTCACCGAAGCGAAAGCGCGTGAGATGGGTTATGAGGTCAAACTCGGGAAGTTTCCTTTCTCGGCTTCCGGCAAAGCGCGCATCCTGGGGGAAGAAGAGGGATTCGTTAAGATCGTAAGCGAAGCCAAGTATGATGAGATTTTAGGTGTGCATATCATTGGCCCACACGCAACCGAATTGATCGCCGAAGCCTGCGTCGCGATGCAGCTCGAATCGACTGCCGAGGAACTCGGCCGCACGATGCATGCGCATCCCACTGTTTCAGAAGCCGTGATGGAAGCAGCCGAGGGTGTGCATGGTTTAACCGTACATATTTAGCAAAGCGATGGGCTAAACTGAGCGCAGAAAAAAATTCTTAATACTTTCTGATGGACCAAGAGAAACAACCTACAACTGAACGACGGCCCCCGAGGGATCGGCGGCGGCGCAGACCTCACCCGCCACGAAGTGAGCCACGCATCTTTACGAAGTACGCGCCCCACCGGCCGCCAAACGGTAAGCCCTTGAGCTGCACTGTTGATACAACTCTCAAGCCGGCACAGATGCTCGAACTGTATCGATATCTAAAACTCACACGCCTGGTTGAAGAGCGATTGGTGAATCTTTATCGTCAAACCAAAGTCGTGGGTGGTGTTTTCAGATCACTGGGTCAGGAGGCGACTGCCGTCGGCAGTGCCTACGCACTAAGGCCGCAAGATTTCATCACCCCATTGATTCGCGACCTTGGCGCGGTACTGGTAAAGGGAATTCGACCGCGTGAGATATTTGCTCAATACATGGCGAAAGCGTGGGGGCCGTCGGGCGGACATGATCTCAATATTCATTTTGGGAACCTCGAAAAAGGCTTCATCGGTCCAATTTCTCACCTGGGCGACATGATCCCTGTCATGACCGGAGTCCTGTTGGGTGCGCGCATGAAGAAGAAACCGATCGTGGCCATCGCCTACATTGGGGACGGCGGGATGAGCACAGGCGCCTTTCACGAAGGACTGAACTTTGCCGCCGTTCAACGCTTGCCGCTGATCGTGGTAGCTGAATACAACCACTACGCATACTCAACGCCGACGAGCCTACAAACAGCTGTGAAGGATTTGGCGGAGAAGGCCGCCGGTTACGGCATTCCCGCGCACATCGTCGATGGCAATGACGTCGTTGCCTGCTACGAAGTGACAAGGCGCGCGGCGGAATTTGCTCGACGGGGCGGAGGAGCTGTTTTGATTGAAGCCAAAACCTATCGCCGGAAAGGCCACGCTGAACACGACGATCAGCGTTATGTGCCTTCGGGCGAAGTCGAGTGGTGGGAAACGCACAATGATCCACTGGATCGCTTCGAACGATTCCTAATGGAATCGAATCTGGCTGACAAAGAGAAGCTTGAAGAAATCACGGCTGAGGTTATGCGAGAGATTGAAGAAGACTGCGCCTGGGCCGAGTCGTCGCCGATGCCCGAGCCTGAGAAAGCCGCTTATGGAGTGTTCGACAACAGTATCGTGGAACCAGCATTCAAGAAGCAGGCGCTGGAAAGATGACTTGATGTAGCACGGACGTAGCACAGACTTTAGTCCAAGACGTAGCACAGACTTTAGTCTGTGTGGAGTGGTAACAACCAGTCGTGATCGAAGGCCTACTTGAACCACAGACTAAAGTCTATGCTACTTCGCGGCTCTTTAATGTTTAGGAGGATTTATGAGCACGCCTCAAGGTAAGGAATCAATATCGAATCAGCCGGTCGACGATCGCGGCACGAATGAGTCCGAGAGTAGGGCTATCTTGAAACGCCTCAGAGACAACGGTTTTGGTGGTAGCGATGAGAAACTCGCCGTAGCGCTGGGACGGCCACTGGAAGAAGTTCAGGGTTGGACCTCAGGCGCAGAGCCTGTAGACGACGATGTGGTCATGAAAGCGCGCGGGATCGCCAAAGAACGCGCCATTGAGGTTGAGTGAATTTGGAACAAGTCGAGTTTGATTAAAATGTCTACGGCCGTCAAAAAAGAGCACAAGTCCGCGCGTCCAGAGCGCGGCGGTGTAGTCACCCTGGTTGAGGCCATCCGCCAGGGCATCTGGGAAGAAATGGAACGCGACCCCACGGTCTTTGTACTTGGGGAAGATGTCGGCACCTATGGCGGGGCCTTTAAAGTAACAGATGGTTTGATTGATGAGTTTGGAAAAGGAAGAGTGATTGACACTCCCATTTCGGAAGGCGCGATTGTCGGTGCGGCTTGCGGCGCAGCCTTGATGGGCATGCGCCCGGTGGCTGAATTTCAGTTCATCGATTTTATTTCGGCTGGATTTGACTTGCTCACCAACTACGCCGCTAAGAGTCGCTACCGGTGGGGCGGCGGTATTCCGGCGGTATTCCGTGGACCATGCGGCTCGGGTTTGCGCACCGGGCCCTTTCACTCTCTAAATCCGGAATCGTTTTTTCTGAACACGGCTGGTCTTAAGATGGTTGAGCCATCAACCGCTTACGACGCTAAGGGTCTGATAAAAGCGGCTATACGCGATCCAGATCCGGTACTCTACTTCGAACACAAAAAGCTGTACCGCCTGCCACGTTTGCGTGAAGAGATTCCGGCTGATGATTACATTGTCGAGATTGGAAAAGCTCGTACAGTTCGTGAAGGCCGGGATCTGACAATCGTAACGTTTGGAGCCATGGTACTGACTGCCCTCGATGCCGCTGAAGAGTTGGAAAAAGAAGGGCTCGACGTCGAGATAATTGATCTACGGACGCTTGCTCCACTCGATAAGGAAGGAATCCTGACGAGCGTAAAGAAAACGAGCAGAGCTCTGGTTCTACACGAAGCATCGAGGACCGGTGGAATCGGAGGCGAGATTGCGGCGATAATCGGTGAAGAGGCCTTTGAATGGCTCGACGCCCCCGTTTTGCGCGTCGCTTCAATCGATACGCCAGTTCCCTATTCGCCGCCGCTCGAGGACTACTACCTGCCGCAGACCAAGGATGTCGTCGATGCGGCGCGAAAACTGGCGGCTTTCTAGAACGCATAGCGAAATCGGAAATACAGATCAAAAAATGGAGTGGTTATGAGTACAGAAGTTGTTATGCCGCAGATGGGGGAGTCCATTGCGGAGGGAACAATCACTAAGTGGCTAAAGAAGGTTGGGGATCGCGTCGAACGAGATGAACCACTATTTGAAATTTCTACTGATAAGGTAGACGCGGAAATACCATCGCCGGCCGCGGGTACATTGACGGAAGTTAGGTTTCAAGAAGGTGACACGGTCGAGGTTAACAAGGTAGTTGCTGTCCTCGACGGCGGCGGAGCTGCAGCAAGTGAATCGACTCCACCAGCGACTGTGGTCGAGGCCGCCAAGCCAGAGGCGGTTCCTGTAGCTCCTGCTCCTTCGACTCCTCCTCCAGCCCCAACTCCTCCTCCCGCGCAGCCCCCCGCTCCAACGAGAGCCGAAGCACCACAATCTGAGCCGAGCCGTCCGGCTGCTCAGGCAGCTGCAGCCGAGTCTCCTTCCGCGCAATCCAAGGCCGCGCCGGCCCCTGCCCCTACGGCCGGCAACGGGAGCAGCACGAAAACGGC
>DASSCG010000004.1:0-3131 GCA_035697925.1 Pyrinomonadaceae bacterium | reverse complement strand
GCGTGGGCTGGCAGCCAACGTTATCCGCTGCACTGGGGAGGCGATGCTGAGAATACGGACTCGGCTATGGCGGCTGAGTTGCGAGGCGGACTCTCTTTGGGACTTTCAGGTTTCACTTATTGGAGTCATGACGTTGGTGGCTTTGTGCAACGTGCGCCGCGTGATCTGTATCGGCGCTGGATGGCTTGGGGTGTCCTGACTTCTCACACTCGAGCGCACGGCACACCACCGAGAGAACCGTGGGAGTACGATGCGGCGCTGACCGAGGATTTCCGCAGGGCTCTGAATTTGCGCTACGGGTTGATGCCTTACATCTATGCCCAGGCAAAGGACTCATCGGCGCGCGGTTTTCCAATGGTGCGTCCACTGTTCTTCGAGTATCCAGACGATCCCGGCGCGTGGGCCATTGATGATGAATACATGTTTGGCTCAGATTTGCTGGTAGCGCCGATGTTCGAGAGTGGCGAGCGGCGCAAAGTTTATCTGCCGCCGGGTAGCTGGATCGATTATCAGAGCGCGCGTGTTTACGAGGGCGCGAAGTGGCATGAGATTCCCGCGGGTCTAATCCCGGTGGTGCTGCTGGTTAAGAACCGCTCAGTCTTGCCACATATCAAAGTTGCACAGAGCACGAAGGACATGGATTGGGACAACATAGAGCTTCGTGTCTTCAGCACGGACAGCGCTCCGATCAACGGACTCTTCACGAGACCAGAGAGTGATTTGCAAACAGTCTCACTTCTCCCGCGCGGTCGAGATTTTGTCCTGCGACAAGATCCTCAGGCCGGAAAAGTGAACTGGACTATCAAAGTCCAGAATCTGGCCCGATAGCGTTTCAATGCTTAATACAATGAACCTGAAGCGAAGTGTGACCAGCACAGTCTGTTTACTGCTTTTGGCAGCGTCAGTTTGCGTCGCTAATTCTCGCCCGGGAAAAAGAGTCTCCTTTAACCAGAACTGGCGCTTTCACCTTGGCGATCTTGCTAACGGGCAAGATGCTTCGCTGAACGATTCTCGATGGCGGCAGCTGAATCTTCCCCACGACTGGAGTATCGAAGGCGAATTCAGTGAGAAGCATCCTGCCGGCACTGGCGGTGGCGCATTGCCGGGCGGCCTCGGCTGGTATCGCAAGGCATTCACGATTCCCGCCAGTGCAAAGGGAAAGCTGATCTTCGTCGAATTTGATGGTGTCTATCGCAACAGTGAGGTCTGGATCAACGGGCATTATCTTGGGAAACGTCCATACGGTTACAGCACCTTTGAATACGAACTGACACCACATCTGGTCTACGGTGCGAAGCCGAATGTGATCGCCGTGAAGGTTGACAACTCGCAACAGCCAAATTCCCGTTGGTATTCCGGCTCCGGCGTCTATCGAAATGTTTGGTTAACAACGCTTGATCCGGTTCACATTGAGCATTGGGGCACCTATGTGACCACGCCGGAGGTAAACGAACAGTCAGCGAGTGTCGTGGTTAAGACGAAAGCGAGTAACAAAACGAACGGTGCCGTTCGGGTAGGCCTAACGACCATCATCCAGGACGCGAGCGGAAGAGAACTCACTCGACTTGCCGAGAAAGGAATGACGCTGAATGGGCCGTCTGCTGAATTTAGTCAGTCATTGACCGTGTCGAAGCCGATGCTTTGGTCGGACGAGCGTCCGTACCTTTACAAAGTTATTTCGGAGTTAAAGCGTGAGGGAAGAGTTGTCGATCGCTATGAGACGCCTTTGGGCTTTCGCACATTTCGGTTTGACGTCGAAAAGGGTTTTTTCCTCAACGGGAAACCGGTGAAGATACGCGGCGTTTGTAATCATCACGATCTCGGGTCGTTGGGAGCAGCCGTCAACGCGCGCGCTATTGAACGGCAGTTGGAGATTTTGAAAGCCATGGGAGTCAACGCTCTGCGCACTTCGCACAACCCACCGGCGCCTGAGCTTCTCGATCTCACAGACAAAATGGGTTTCATCGTGATGGACGAAGCGTTTGACGTGTGGAAGATACAGAAGACGAAATTCGACTACCACCTTGATTGGGATGAGTGGCACAAGCGGGATCTCGAAGACATGCTGCTTCGCGATCGAAACCATCCCAGCATCTTTATCTGGAGTATCGGCAACGAGGTCATGGAGCAGTGGAACAAGAATCCGGAAGGCGGCACGATCAGCAGAGAGTTAGTCGCTATAGTTCGCAATCTCGATCGGACTCGTCCGATCACGTCCGCATGTAATGGTGTGAGTCGGGACAACAAGGTGCTCACCGAAGGTGACCTGGATATTGTTGGCACAAACTACCACCACGCGGAATTTACGGAGTTTGCGAAAAGGTTTCCGGGGCGTGTGATTATCGGCGCCGAAACAAACTCCTCGGTTCACACCCGCGGCAGTTACAGAATGCCCTCCGATGAGATTCTTCGTTGGGCCGGGAAAGAAGAGGACATTCTCAAGCTCGGGCCAACCTACGAGTGTTCTGCCTACGACAATTCGACGGTGCCCTGGGGGGCAGCACACGAAGAGATGTGGAAGTTGGTCAAAAATCACGACTTCTTTTCGGGCATGTTTATCTGGACCGGTTGGGACTATCTTGGCGAGCCTACGCCGTTTCCCTGGCCCGCGGTCAGTTCCTATTTTGGGATCATCGACCTCGCCGGTTTTCCCAAAGATCCTTACTACTTTTATCAGAGTGTGTGGACCAACACGCCGACGTTGCACATTGTGCCGCACTGGAATTGGAAACCGGGCGAGAAGGTTGACGTGGTCGCGTACTTCAACAACGCCGATGAAGTAGAGCTGTTTTTGAACGGTCGTTCACAGGGTGCAAAGCGAAAACAGGGCGACGACATGCATGTCTTCTGGCGACTTGCGTTTGAGCCAGGTGTGTTGAAAGCGGTATCGCGAAGGAATGCGCAAGTCGTGATGAGCAGGGAAGTGCGAACAGCAGAAGCGCCGGCGAAGATCGTTTTGACTCCTGACCGCCAGACCATCAAAGCGGATGGGTCGGATCTTTCATTCGTAACCGTGAAGGTTGTCGATAAGACCGGCACGCTGGTGCCGGCTGCCGATAACCTCATAAAGTTCGATGTTACGGGTCAGGGATCGATTGTGGGTGTTGACAATGGTAACCAGATTAGCCACG
>DASSCG010000003.1:0-3504 GCA_035697925.1 Pyrinomonadaceae bacterium | reverse complement strand
AGCTATGGAGGTGACTGTTGGCAGAGTGATGAGTCTGGCAAGCAAAGCTGGGTTGCCAAGACCTCCACGTTCCTACCCCGCAATGGCTTTAGGAACCAGCGAAGCTACACCGCTACAAGTAGCTAGCGCCTACACTGCCTTTGCAAACTTGGGGACGCGCACCAGTTCAGTGGCTATCAATCGCATTACCACCGGTGAAGGCGTCACGATTGCTGCGCCAACAGCTCAGCGAAGTGAAGTGATGCGTCCCGATGTTGCTTACGTCATGAACTCGTTCATGAAGGATGTCGTCAATCGTGGTACCGCAGCTAAGGTTCGTGCACGTGGATTAAAAGCAAATGTGGCCGGGAAGACGGGTACGTCACGGGATGGTTGGTTTGCCGGCTTTACTCCCAATCTGGTCTGCGTAGTTTGGGTGGGTTTTGATGACGGCTCGCAGCTGGGCTTAACGGGGGCAAATTCAGCTTTGCCGATTTGGACCGACTTCATGCAAGTTGCGCTGAGTGAGCATCCGGAGTGGCAAGGCGATTGGGAGATGCCGGAAGGTATTCAGGAAGCGGAGATCGATCCCACAACAGGTGAACTAAGCACGCCGGAGAGTCTCGACAAACGCACGGAGTTGTTTATTAACGGGACCTTGCCTACTCCCCCTTCAACTGGGACTCCCGAAGAAGAGGCCACTCCTGACGACGAAGACTTACCTATTCCTGAAAGCACTCAGCAGGGACCAACTCCTGAAATCGTCCCGACACCCACGCCCCGTCCTCGGGCAGCGCCGCGGCCGGGTGAAGAAGGTGCTCGCCTCGAAGGGTCTATCACGCTCGATATTGATCCGAGCACCGGCTTAATAGCCGTCGAAACTTGCCCGGTAATTCGCACTAAGACTTTTGTTATCGGTACAGAACCCAGAACCTATTGCGGACCTGAGTATCACCGTTCACGAAATGTCGATCCTGGTTCGCGACCTCGCGTTGTCGTTACTCCTAGACCATAAAATCAATTGAAACCTGCAGAACGATTCGCAGGTTGGATTAATTCGCAGGTCGGGAAGGGTGGTTTACCCCCGCCTTAATGTCGAGTTAGCAGGACTTAAGTCGTCTCTCGCGTTTTTGATCATTGGCTTTGCCCAAAAAGATCCCCAAAACCAGTCCGCGTTAGCGGACGAATGAGAATAGCCCAGCGATTCATCGCTCGGGAGCGGCGCGCGAACGTCAGTCTGAGTCCGTGAAACGGAGAGGTTGAATTAAACCAGCGTTACTTAGGCAGCAGCTCACTGCATCCAGACTCAATAGCAGTGCGTAAGGTTTCAATGGCGAGTGCCGCAGCGTGTTGCTTTCGGGAAGGAAGTCCGCCAAGAGCATTCAATATATCAGCCCGAGTCAGCCCCTGCGCTTCCGTCACAGTCTTTCCCTGGATCAACTGAGTCAGTGCTGAACCGCAAGCAATGGTTGGTGGGCAGCCATAGGCAAGAAAGCGAGTCGACTCGATAAGTCCGTCTCTGATAACTAGCGATAGTCGCAGCCGGTCGCCGCATACAGGGTTCGTCTCTTCCGCTTCGGCATTGGCCTCGGGAAGCTCGCCTACGTTTCGTGGGTTGGTTAGGTGGTCCTTGAACGCGGCTGAGTACGGCACGATAACTTTCTAGCTACGAATCGGTTGCCAAACCGTAATTAAGAGACTCTTAACTCAGAACTCTGAACTTTGACTTTATTCAGAGGCGAAAGTGTTCGAAGTTTTTCGCTAACTCGCGATAAAACGTTGACCACCTGTTCGACCTCGTCAAGGTTATTGTCTTTACCAAAACTGAATCGAATTGCACCGCGGGCTAATTCATCGTCGCGCCCCAATGCTCGAATCACAGGCGAAGGCTCAAGCGTGCCGGAGGAGCATGCTGATCCCGTGGAGACTGCAATTCCTTCCAGATCCAGACTGATGAGAAGACTTTGGCCCTCAATAAATCGGAATGAGATATTTGAGATATGCGAGAGTCTGCGTTCGCGGTGTCCGTTGAAAACGACGTCGCAAATTCTTGCTGCCACCGTCTTCTCAAACTTGTCGCGAAGTTCCCTGGCGTGGTCGTCTCGCTCGCTTAATTCTTCGTGTGCAATTCGCGAGGCGGCTCCGAACGCAACAATTCCAGGCACGGACTCTGTTCCAGCTCGTCTCTCCCGTTCTTGATGTCCACCTACATTCTGGCTCGATACTCTAACCCCGCGACGAAGGTAAAGAGCGCCCACTCCTTTAGGAGCATAGAGTTTGTGAGCTGAAAGAGAGAGGAGATCACATCCGAGTTCCTCAACTTCGATCGGTATTCGGCCCGCAGCCTGCACTGCGTCAGTGTGCAACCAAAGATGCTTCCGACCTCCAGCTCGTTCTTCGCGTACGAGAGTGCCTATCTCCTGAACCGGTTGAAGAGTCCCGATCTCATTATTGGCGAGCATCACGGAAATTAGTACTGTATCCGGCTTGAGTGCTGAGCGAACATCTTCGATCCTAATAATTCCATCCTCATAAGCCGGAAGACGTGTTACCTCCCAGCCTCGCTTCTCAAGCGACTCACAAATCCCCCGTACGGAGGAATGTTCTATGGCTGAGGTAATAATGTGGCGACCGTGAGCTTCTACCGCTTCACAGAGACCACGTATCGCGAGGTTGTTGGCCTCGGTTCCACCTGAAAGGAAAACAACCTCATTGGAGCGTGCCCCTATCAATCCGGCAACTTCACGCCTACCGCGGTCAACTGCTGCCCGGGCCTCCTGGCCAAAGGAGTGCACACTGGAAGCATTTCCGAAGCGCTCCGTCAGATAAGGCATCATTGCGTCAACCACCCTCGGATCGGATGGTGTAGTGGCGCTGTGGTCTAGATAGATTCTGCGTGTAGAGGGCATTGATTTGCGGTCCTTGCCAACCAGTGACTCAAAAACAAGCATCTGAGAGCTGGTTCTATGGCGGGTGCACTACTGTAAGGGAGTCTATGGCCCCGCGCATACACGGTCAAGCCTGCAAAAAAAGCGATGAGGCAGTGGAGCTTGAGGCCGGCAGTTTAGGAGTTCGACATTTAGGTTGTGGCTTTGGCGAGCGGACAATCTAAAGATTGAAATCCAAACTTCTTGATGCTCTAAGTTGTTACTGGCTTGCTCGCGATGTTAGCATTACTTTGGACGAGGGTTGGATCTCCGAAGACTTGACGGCAAGTGCCGAACAATCTCTGGAAGGAAAAATTAATGAAACACCTTAGAATTCCCCTGGTGGCTTTGCTGAGCCTGGTGATGTCCGGGTTTAGCGTCGTCTCGACCCTTTCCGCCACCACGCCGCCACAAACACAATCAACTGCTCTTGAGCGAGGCTATCGAACAGGTTATTCCGATGGTTATAACGCTGGATACCAGGACGTGTCCGATCAAGCACCTCGGGACTATCAGAGCAAGGATGAGTACCAACGCGCCGACCGATCCTACAATCAAGCTTGGGGCACCTTAGAGACGTATCGCGACGGTTATCAGC
>DASSCG010000002.1:0-2953 GCA_035697925.1 Pyrinomonadaceae bacterium | reverse complement strand
GAAGATTATTTGGTTTGAGCAATACCGCGACGGGGGGAGCGCAACTACGTGAATAGCAGTCGGGGGCAGGACTATGACTGGTGTGGCCCAAGGGCAGTAATTAAAGAGCCACGAGTATAGGATCGTGGTTAGCATAGTTAGCATAATTTAGAATGATCCGAAGGTCCGAACACCGGCATGAGCGAAAGGCTTGTTAAAACGGTGATGTCTCCCTACTACCAATCTCATGTAACAACCTGTAGAGTAGCGCCTGTTGGTCCAACGAATTTTCTTGCCGCAGAAATTGATCAATCTTTTACCTGATCGCAGTCAGGCACATCTCAGAGTCTCGACAGCGATCTAAAGCCGTCGAAGCCCATCACTACTTCGCTAGCACTCAACGACAATCTTATGCAGAAACACGACTGGACAAAACTGACAAAACGCCGAGCCCTTGGAGCCGGGGTTATGTTTTCCGGCCTCATGCTTCTAGTGGCACCTGTATTTGCTGGAGGCTGGATCATTGCACTCCTCGGGATTCTTCTGGTTGGGGCAGGCCTCTTTCAGTTCGTAGAAACGTTAAGGTCGGTTGCTGGAAGTCGAACACTATTTTCCTACCTCGGTAGTGTCGTTACCACGTTGCTCGGCATTGTTTTGTTCATCAGTCCTCGACTTGTGCTTTCGGGACTTCTAATCGCAGTAGTACTTTTTCTGCTGATCGACGGCGCGGTCAAAGTCATTGGAGCTTACCAGGAGACCGGCTCTGATCGCGGTTGGCACCTCTTCAATGGATTCTTCAACATGCTTCTCGCAGTGTTTGTCTGGTACTTCGTAACAGCACAGCTAGGGCTTATCGCGATTGGATTAGTGCTGGGACTGCGTCTGCTAGTTGAAGGTTGGACCATGTTCTTCCATCCGGAAAAGCGTTTTGAACCAGTGGACACCCAACTGGACTCGTCAAGACACCCAGACCTTCGCCTCCGATTGGAACCAAGCCCGGTAGTGAAGGAAATGCAGGATGCGATTCTCGCCAGGCAAGCGGTAACAGGCAGTCAAAATGTCGTCTGGTGTTTGACCGTACTTGGAATCTTCTTCGCCATACATGTCTTACGCACAGACGCTCGCTGGAGTTTTATAGGTTTCATCTCACCTTTCTCGGCTGTTGTTGGGGACGCAATCGTCGCCTTGATAATCGCATTAGTCCTGATGCTGCCGTTGCGTTTGTTGTTTCGCAAGCTGACAAGACCGATGGAACGAACCGCGTGGCGTCGGTTCACGACTCTACACGAGAGTCAAACAGAACCGTCGATTGGAGAGCGAGTACTTCGATGGTGGCTTTACGCGCGAATGTCGTTTGCGATTGGATTGCGAGCGAATCGTAGTTCACTCCATCACGCTTTTTGGAATGTTCTTCGTATCGGACTCCCGTTGACTGCAATCATCATTGCCGTCAACTCCATTTGGGGGTTCAGTTGGTACTTCAACTCAGAGAACTGGGCTGCAGGCGTTTGGCAACGGATTACAGAGAAACGAATCGATACTTGGCGCCAGAGGATGTCGGAAGAGGTTGAAAAGTTTGCAATCTCTAAGGGTGTGCCCCGCGAGCAAGTGTTTGCTGTTAATCCGGAAAACGTTGGTGGTGATTTTAGCTTTATCGTTATTGGAGATACCGGTGAAGGCGATGCCTCACAGATGTCGCTTCGTGATCAGTTGATCGCGGCAAGCAAGCGTGACCGCGTTAAGTTTCTGGTCCTCTCATCGGATGTGATTTACCCCGATGGAAAGATGAAGGACTACGAAAGAAACTTCTATCTGCCGTTCCACGGATTTGAAAAACCGATCTTTGCAATTCCAGGTAACCACGATTGGTTCGACTCAAACGAGGGATTCAACGCTAACTTTCTGGAGCGCGACTCTGCAATTCTTTCACTTAGGGCTCGACTGCTTTCAGACCTGAAAACTGGTGCGATTAATACTGACGATCGATTCAATGAAATTACCGCAGAAGCGGATCGACTCCGTCAGTACTACCGAATTAAAAACGGCTTACAACGCGGGTCCTTTTTTGAGTTTCACGCTCCTGGCTTTTCCTTGATCGCCGCGGATACCGGCATCCTGAGAACGCTGGATCCGTATCAGTCAGCCTGGTTTGAACAGTCGCTGACGCGAGCTGGCTCAAACTATAAGCTGGTCGTTTTGGGTCATCCATTCTTTGTGGCCGGGGCCGGCACCGTAGCCAATGACTCCGAATTTCAGAAAATCTACGAAACGCTTAAACGCTTTTCGGTTGACGCTGTGATGGCTGGCGACACTCACGACTTCGAGTTTTATAGGCAGCCGTATCAATCTCAGGCTGGACCACGAGAGATGTTTCACTTTGTTAATGGTGGCGGCGGGGCGTATCTGAGTATTGGGACCGCAGTTGGTTTTCCAGAGAAGCCGGCGCTCACTGACTACGCTTTCTACCCTCGCACTGATCAGCTCACGGCAAAAATAAAAAGTGAAGCCCCAGTATGGAAGCTACCATTTCTTATCTGGTTGAGCCGGCTTCAAGGATATCCTTTCGACCAGGAAATGGTTTCGGGTGCGTTTGATTTCAACTACGCGCCATTCTTTCAGAGTTTTCTGGAAGTGAGCGTGGAAGGTTCGCAGAATCGTGTTCGGTTTTTGCTCTATGGAGTTAACGGGCAACTACGTTGGCGCGACATTCAGGTGGGTGGCCAGGTTAAGCCCGCAGATAAAACTGATGACGATTTCGTCGAGTTCATCGCACCACTCTCACAACCGTAAGTTTAACTATAGGATTTGTAGCTCTTAGTGGAACAGGGGACTGGAGGACAAGACAGCTACGTCGTCGTGCACCAGCAAGGCGTTAGTGACAACCGATCCGTTCTGGATTCACATGCGGCGCTTTTACGTCTAGTAATCCTCAGTCGAAGATAGAACTGCCGGGACTATTCCGACCTCCGCAGGA
>DASSCG010000001.1:0-5195 GCA_035697925.1 Pyrinomonadaceae bacterium | reverse complement strand
CACTCCCATATAACCAAATCCAAAGAAAAACAATGAAAGGAATGGAATAGTTCCCCACATGTGCAGATGGGCAGCATAGAGTATTGCCAGCAGGAAATAGATCGAAAACGCTACCTCGAGGAGTGGCAACAAACCACGTTTGCGTTTGTACTTCTTGGCCTTCCAGGTTTCGTCGCTGGTTTCCTCCACGTTGTATTTTGGAGTTCGAACAAACTCAGATTTAATTCCGAGCAGCGCTTCTAAGACTGCTCGCGCATTCGAAAACGCGAGACCAATGCCCAACCCCATCACCAGCGGTAAGTGCATCATTCGCGGGGTGCGTCTCTCGTCGAGATACCAGACGGCAGTGCCATAAAAAAGAAAAACCGAAATCGAAGAGAAAAACAGCAGCGGTAGATCGAGAATCATCAAGTGGTAAAACGGCTGATTATATCGGACCAAGAGAAGCGGAAACTGAAGAAAACTGGCTACAATCATTAACGGATAGCTAATGTTTCCGGTCAAGCGGAAGAACATTTCAAGTTTGACTCGTAGTGGGAGTGCCGCGCGCCAGATGCGAGGATATAGTTTAATGCCAACTTGCATAACTCCTTTGGCCCAACGCCGCTGCTGAGCCTTGAAGGCATTGATCTCAACGGGAATCTCGGCTGGCGCTTCTTCATCCAGCAGGTAGATAAACTTCCAACCCATTAGCTGAGCGCGAAAGCTGAGATCTGTATCCTCCGTCAGGGTGTCATGCTGCCAACCGCCGCTTAACGCAATCGCGCGGCGACGCCAAATACCAGCCGTACCATTGACATTGAAGAACCCGCCCGTACGATTGCGCGTTGTCTGTTCAACCACGAAATGGCCGTCGAGCATAATGGTCTGCAAACGCGTCAGCAGGTTGTAATCACCATTAATGTGAGACCAGCGCATTTGCGCGCAGCCAACAAGCGGGTCCGTAAAGAAGTCGACAAGTTTTCTCAGACAATCAGGCTTTGGTACGAAGTCAGCATCGAAAATTGCCAGCAACTCACCCTTAGCTACCTTAAGTCCCTGCTCCAGAGCGCCGGCCTTGAAGCCCGTCCGGTCTGAACGGTGCACGTAATGAATATCAAAACCCTTCTCTGCGTATTTGGCGACCGTAGCCTCAGCTAAACGAACAGTCTCATCGGTAGAATCATCCAGGACTTGGATCTCAAGCTTCTCTCTAGGGTAGTCAATTTCCGTAACTGCCTTGACGAGCCGCTCGACCACATACATCTCGTTGAAGAGCGGGAGCTGTACGGTAATGACGGGCAGATCTTGTTCGGCAAATTTGCCTTTCGGTTCAGGAATAAACTTGCGGTATCGCCAGAAGTCGATAACTTGTTTGACCCGGTATCCGCCATAGACTGCCAGCACTGCGAGGATGGTGAAATACAGGATGAGGACTATCCAATCAAAAGTGTCGAGTTGATAGAGAGGACTGATATTTCCGGCGGTTTTTGTGATGGCGTCACAATAACCCGGGTAGTCGTTGCAGAGATCGCCCGTGAGGTTTGGCGTAACTACGGATTGAAGAAAAGAAAACAACGTCATGAATCACTAAACTAACTAACTTTGGAGCTCCTCCCCACCAAACGCTGGCAGCCAGCGGGATGAGGATTCTAACTCATAGGCACCTTTAACTAGAAGTCGGCAAGACGTTCGGTACTGGGGCAGTTTGAATTTAACGCCGAAGGCGTTGGCTAATTCCAGCCCAGGGTTTGCTTTGAAACCCTGGGGAGAGGATGCACGTTTGTTTTGTCGCGACTCTGAAGGAGTTGAGACGGTCTTCGGTTATCCACGACGCAACCCTTTCAGGGTTTGCGTCTTCTGTAAATGGCGCGTCTTCCCAGGGTTGCCAAAGCGCAAGGCTACCACCCCGTGCGGGCTGCCCGCACGGGGACCCCGGTCCTGGGCTGGAATTAGCCAACGCCTTCGGCGTTAAACTCAAACTGCACCAGTACTAACGTTCTAGTTTCGCGGATCTGCTTCTCAAGTAGAGGCTATCGTCAGAGTGAGGGTTAGTCGGCAGAGATCAAATACGACGAAGAGGGGCGCTGTAATCGCTGGGCGACGCAGCCACTTCCTCCGATGTCACCTTGGTTGAAGTGTTCCTGGGGTTGTCGTGGATTGTGCCCTTGGGGCGGAACAGACGCTGGTAGAGACTCAACTGGACCAGACCCGGCATAATGAAAAAGACCGAGACTGCGGCGAGAAGCGCTCCAGTCAAGAATCGTGAAGTGTGGGTGTTTTCCCAGATCCCGAGAAACCCTAACGCAAAATCGATTGCCAGCGGGGCAGCCGCAATAAAAAGCCACTTCCGTTCCGGCGTATGAATTCGTTTCAGCGAAGTCAAAAAAGGATAAGCGAGCACCGCGGCTGCGAAGCCTACGTAGAGTCCGGTGCAACGAGCGCAGACGGCTAATGGATTGCCTGCAACGAAGAACGATCGCTCTGGACTCTGATGGCAGACATGGCTGAACGCTTGATAGGTCAGAAACGAGAATGAGGTCGAACCGTTCGCGCGGGCGACCGGAGCGGCAAACAGTAACGCCAGTATTACAAATGCCCCTGTCGCGACCAACGACCACATGATGAGTGGACGGCGATCCGGGAGGCACTGTGGAACGTATCTCTGCGCGTCTAGCATATAGTGATTTTAGATTTTAGATTTTAGATAATTTTTGATTTTTGATTAGAGGTGTTCGATTCCAAGCCTTGTAATAGTCATATCCAAAAGATCAACTCCCAAAGCTAATTCAAGCTTGCAACCAACGAAATCTAAAATCAAAAATCGCAAATCTAAAACCTAATAACGGTGTCCGGACCACCTTCAATATGGAGCGTATCTACGAACCTTATATGTCGTGATTCGGTTGTCATAACGACGGAGTGGGTGCGCTTCCCTGCTCCGAAGAACCTGACTCCCTTCAGTAAAGCTCCATCGGTAACCCCGGTGGCCGCGAAGATTATTTTCTTACCGGGCGCCAAGTCGTTTGTGTCATAAACCTTATTAGGATCTTTAATTCCCATTGATTGCAGCCGTTCCAGGACCATCTCCTTTGGCGGGACTTTGCTCTTGTCAACGTCCAGTCGATCCGGATCGAACACGAGTCTTGCCTGAATCTCTCCGTTCAGACACTTCATAGCAGCTGCGGTGATAACCCCTTCTGGGGCTCCCCCAATACCTAATAACGCATGAATATTCGTGCCCGCCACAGCGGCTGAGATGCCGGCTGAGAGATCGCCATCTCCAATCAAGCGGATCCGAGCTCCCGCTTCGCGCACATCAGTGATCAATTTTCGGTGCCGCGATCGATCGAGAACAATAACCGTCAAGTCTTCGACGTCACGACCCAGCCGGCGGGCAATGTTCTTGAGATTGTCTTTGACTGGCGCATCGAGGTCGATAACTCCTCTGGATGATGGGCCAACCACGATTTTGTCCATGTAAATATCCGGAGCGTTGAGTAGACCTCCACGCTCGGCCGCTGCCAATACCGAAATTGCATTATTTGCACCCAGGGCGCACAGATTTGTGCCTTCCAGTGGATCAACTGCGATGTCCACCTCCGGGCAAGAATCCGCCAGCTCTTCGCTAACGCCAAAACCACCGCCCACCTCTTCGCCGATGTAAAGCATTGGGGCTTCGTCGCGCTCACCCTCGCCAATCACGATTCTGCCGCGCATTGGAACGGTATCCATGACTTCGCGCATGGCCTCAACCGCGACGTGATCAGAATACTTCCGATCGCCCTGGCCCATGGTACGGGCTGAAGAAATCGCCGCTGCCTCGCATACTCGCAAGAAATCCAGAGACAGCTCGCGCTCTGTCTTTAACTCGTGACCCATTTCACTCTCTCTCCTGATTCCGGATTTGGCTGCGAAACAGTGAAGATTCCCGCCGTTCGCATATAAGAAGTGCGGCTCATACTAACAGACGGTTCGGGGATTTTGTAGCGGGGCAACCGTTTAGGGGACCAAATCAAACAACGCAGGGCCGGGGAGAAGTACCACAGGCCGCGCGCCTGAACGCTTGCCTTAGCTTCATTTCGCTGCGGCCTGGGCCAGTTGGATCTTCCTGAAAAAATGCCGTCATTCGCACTGTTCTCTATAGAAAAGCATTCGTTCCGGCGTTTCCAGATTAAGGGCATCGACGGCGATTCCTCATTCGGATAAACTTCGGGGCGCCTACCACAGGTAACCGTTCCAGTAACCGCTCGGGGAGACAAGCAGATGAAAACTTCAAAACCTCTAGTGCTCGACTTAAGTGAAGTTGGAGCAGGCGATGTCGAACTGGTCGGCGGGAAGTGCGCCAGTCTTGGCGAACTCTTTGGTGCGTTGGTGCCGCGTGGTGTTCGTGCTGTTGATGGATTTGCGACGACCAGTGAGGCTTATCGGCTACTGCTTAACACGGGCGGATTGGGCCAACGGCTACGCGAATTGATGAGTGGGCTCGATCACAACGATATTCGAGCGTTGAACGAAGCTGGACGTGAGGCCCGCGCTTTGATGCTGGACACGCCGCTCCCAAAAGAAGTTGATGAAGCCATCATCGGTGCATACAGAAGGCTTTGCCAACGTCTGGGCCGGACCCCGGAAGTAGCAGTCCGATCATCGGCCACGGCAGAAGATCTCCCTGAAGCTTCCTTCGCCGGGCAACAAGACACACTTCTAAATATACGCGGCGAGGAGAGCCTGATTGAGGCCTGTCACCGTTGCTTCTCTTCCCTATGGACCGATCGAGCAATTTCTTATCGCGCAGCACGCGGTTTTGACCACTTCGATGTGGCTCTTTCAATTGGAGTCCAACCGATGGTGCGTTCCGATCAAGCCTGCTCAGGAGTAATGTTTACTCTCGATACTGAGTCAGGGTTCCGAGATGTAGTTGTGATAAACGGCGCCTGGGGACTGGGCGAAGCAATCGTGCAAGGCATGGCCACTCCTGATGAGTGGGTTGTGTTCAAACCAACTCTGCAAACCGGCGCCCGTCCTATCGTCAGCCGGCGTCTAGGCGGTAAAGAAGTAAAGATGGTTTACGGACTTGACGGTCGCGGAACCCGTACGCGTGAAGTCGTGGAAGCCCAACGTGGCCGATTCGTGCTTGGCGATTACGACGTCCTGGAACTAGCTCGCTGGGCATGTCTGATCGAAGAACACTATTCGAACCTCGCAGGTCGATCTAC